>NZ_JBFRVM010000089.1:0-37947 GCF_041475145.1 Vibrio sp. 10N.222.49.A3 | reverse complement strand
TGGTGGTCTATCTGGTGAGTTAGGCATGCAGCCAGGTAAGCAAGTAACGGTTGATACTATCGACGTAACGTCTGTTGGTGGCGCTCAAGAATCTGTAGCTGTTATCGATGCGGCACTTAAATATGTAGATAGCCACCGTTCTGAGCTTGGTGCATTCCAAAACCGTTTCGACCACGCAATTAACAACTTAGATAACATCAACGAGAACGTTAATGCATCTAAGAGCCGTATCAAAGATACCGATTTCGCGAAAGAAACGACTAATATGACTAAGTCTCAGATTCTTTCACAGGCTTCAAGTTCAATTCTTGCGCAAGCGAAACAAGCTCCAAACTCAGCACTTAGCCTACTAGGCTAATCGGTTGAAAGGCCACGTTGACTTTAAGCGTTGTTGATCACAAGCGTCAACGTTAGGCTTCCACAAATTAGCTCGTGGTGAGAGATGAGCGCTAAACAGACCCAGACCCAGCTTCGGCTGGGTTTTTTATTGCCTGTTATTTAGCGAAGGTATATTTGGAAAAGTGCAGTGCTGGTAAGCAGACGCAAAAGAGAGATTCCCTATCACGCTCGTTCCTCACTGTAGGGAATGACGGGATCGGGAAATGATACTTCCATCATCTATTGCATTGAAGCAGCCTTTCGTCATTCCAGAATCGAGCAGAGCGAGGTATCAGAAATCTGCTTTTGGTCGAGGCTTGATTCGGATTAGACGTCAGGCTCTTGTTGTGGTCGAAAGATAATAAACGAGATAGCGCTAACTGCCTTTCATATAGGTGAATAATCAGGAATAAGTAATGCGGTCAACATTCGTCATCTCAAAATCGAGCTGAGCGAGATATCAGAGATCTGTTGTCTACCTGAAGTCATACCGCATGATCTAACATGCAGGTTCAGCGCCTAGGAAGGCGTTTAACTTGGCTTAATAACAAAGTAGGGCGGTTATTGGTAATTAAGGATTGGTATTGCTGTGGCTTATTGAGGGGCTGTTTACAATGAGGTGAAGAGCGGCAGTCAGAAGCGTCGGTTAAGGAACTCGAACAAATATAGCAGGCACAAAAAACGCCACCCTTAGGTAGCGTTTTAATTAAAGCAGATAAGTAATCAGGATTACTTAGTTACTTTAAGAACTGGAGTTTCGCCAACAGTTACAGAACCAGAAAGCTTGTTCAGCTCCTTGATTTCGTCCATGTTAGAGATAACAACTGGAGTAAGCGTAGATTTTGCTTTCTCTTCTAGAAGCGCAAGGTCGAAAGTGATGATTGTGTCACCAGCTTTAACAGATTGACCTTCTTCAGCTACACGAGTGAAGCCTTCGCCTTTAAGTTCAACAGTATCGATACCGAAGTGAACGAAAAGCTCAATACCGTCGTCAGACTCGATAGAGAATGCGTGGTTTGTTTCGAAGATTTTACCGATAGTACCGTTAACTGGAGCTACCATTTTATCGCCAGCTGGTTTGATAGCAATGCCATCACCAACGATTTTTTCAGCGAAAACTACATCTGGCACGTCTTCGATGTTTACGATTTCACCAGAAAGAGGTGCGATGATTTCGATTGCACCAGCATCAGCGCTGTCATCAGATACAAGCTTTTTCAGTTTGTCAAACAGACCCATTGTGTCATGCTCCTAACGTTTAGTTTTATTCTGTAGAATATACTATACCAATCTAACAAATTAGACGACTATTTTTAGCCGTCTAACTTCATTAAGCTCTTGGTGATTACTGAGTTTTCTCAGCGATGAACTTTTCTACACAAGCTTCAATTTCTGCAGCTGTAGGTAGAGATAGTGCTTCGTCAGCCATAGCTTTAACTTCAGCGAAGTTAGAGTTACGGATTACTTTCTTAACTTTAGGGATAGAGATACCGCTCATAGAGAACTCATCTAGACCCATACCAAGAAGAAGTAGAGTTGCACGCTCATCACCTGCTAGTTCGCCACACATACCTGTCCATTTACCTTCTTTGTGAGAAGCATCGATTACTTGCTTGATAACAAGAAGAACCGCTGGAGATAGTGGGTTGTATAGGTGAGAAATCATTTCGTTACCACGGTCTACCGCAAGAGTATATTGCGTTAGGTCGTTAGTACCGATAGAGAAGAAAGATACTTCTTTCGCTAGGTGGTGTGCGATTGCAGCTGCTGCTGGAGTCTCAACCATTACGCCGATTTCGATTTCTTCATCGAAAGCTAGGCCTTCAGCGCGAAGTTCAACTTTGTACTCTTCGATTGCTTTTTTCAGTTCACGGATCTCTTCAACAGAAATGATCATTGGGAACATGATGCGTAGTTTACCGTGTGCAGATGCACGTAGGATACCACGTAGTTGGTCACGTAGAATTTCACGACGATCCAAGCTGATACGTACTGCACGCCAGCCTAGGAAAGGGTTCATTTCTTGTGGAAGGTCCATGTATGGTAGGTCTTTATCGCCACCGATATCCATAGTACGGATAATCACTGACTCGCCTTCCATTGCTTCCGCTACTTCTTTGTAAGCAACGTATTGCTCTTCTTCAGTAGGAAGTGCAGTACGGTCCATGAATAGGAATTCAGTACGGTACAGACCAACGCCTTCACCGCCGTTACGCAGAATACCGTCACAGTCTTTTACTGTACCGATGTTGCCGCAAACTTCTACACGGTGACCGTCTAGAGTTTCAGCATGTAAGTCTTTTAGTTTTGCTAGTTCAACTGCTTCTGCTTCGAAATCAGATTTGATTTTCTTAGCTTCTGCTAATTCAGCGTCAGAAGGGTTGATGATGATCTTGTTGTTCATCGCGTCTAGCACAAGCATGTCGCCGTTTTTAACTTGCTTAGTGATATCGTTAGTACCAACGATAGCTGGAAGCTCAAGTGAACGTGCCATGATTGAAGTATGAGATGTACGACCGCCGATGTCACAAGCAAAACCAAGAACGTAGTCTAGGTTGATTTGTGCCGTTTCAGATGGCGTTAAATCGTAAGCAACTAGGATAACTTCTTCATTGATATCTGCTAGAGATACAATGTTGATGCCTAGTGCATTTTTAACGAAGCGAGTACCGATATCACGGATATCAGTCGCACGTTCTTTTAGGTACTCATCATCAAGCGACTCAAGTGCAACAGCTTGCTCTTCGATCACTGTGTAGATCGCGTTGTCTGCGTGCATTTTGTCTTTCTTGATGAGTGCTAAAATCTCTTCTTCTAGCTCTTCATCTTCAAGCAGCATGATGTGGCCTTCAAAGATTGCTTCTTTTTCTTCGCCAAAAGTTTCAAGTGCTTTTTGCTTTACAACTTCAAGTTGTTGAGAAGATTTGTTACGAGCGTCAAAAAAACGCTGAACTTCTGCTTCAACTTGATCGTCTGAGATAGATTGAGTGTTTAGGACAATTTCATCTTCTTGAAGTAGTAGTGCTTTACCGAAAGCAATACCAGGAGATGCTAGGATGCCTGAAATCATAGCCTTACCTTAGTTGTTCAACTGTAAACGGGAGAATGTGTGACTTTAAGTCGTCGACTAATGTCGCGCTTATTGCTATCTATTTCGAATTGCTATCTATTTCGAACAAAGCCACTTTGCTGTGCAAAATGGCTTTGAAAGAAGGAGACCGTATTAGTGTAGTTGATCCATAAGAGCAACTAGGTGGTCTACAGCTTGCTGAGCTTGAGGGCCTTCAGCTGAAATAGTAACGTTAGTACCTTTTACTAGGCCTAAAGTTTGTAGTTTGAACAGGCTTTTCGCGCTAGCGCTTTTGCCGTTAGAAGTCACTGTGATGTCAGCGTCGAAAGATTTTGCTTCTTTAACAAACTGTGCAGCTGGACGAGTGTGAAGACCGTTTTCTGCTGTGATTTCTACTTGCTTCTCGTACATTTTATATACCCCAATTAATTTATTTTTTGTAAGTTTGTAACCAGATTTAGCTTAACTGCTTTAGCTCAAATGCGCTAGAGGCTAGTACGCCATGTTCGTGTTAGAACTTAGACTGGTTATAAATTTTTATCCAGCCATGGTCGTCTTTTGTTGAGTACTCATGACTTTCAGAATTTGTTTATTGCTTCTTTTATTTTGAAGCGAAAAATAAAACAGACCCGATATTACCAAAGGTGAGGCAGGGATCAACAAAAAAGCCCCTAAATGGGGCTTTTTTGGACGAAAAATTGATTTGACCACATATTATTGTTGGTTCTCTTTTTCCGTAAAGATACCAGCAAATAGGGCCGTACTAAGGTAACGTTCGCCCGAGCTTGGCAGTACAGTAACGATAGTTTTCCCTGCAAATTCAGGTAGTTCCGAAATTCTGTTTGCTGCTACTACTGCTGCACCAGATGAGATGCCCGCTAGGATACCTTCTTCTTTCATTAGGCGTTGAGCCATCTCAATTGCTTCTTCAGAAGTTACTGACTCTACACGGTCAATAATGTCTAAATCTAGGTTGCCAGGAATGAAACCTGCGCCAATACCTTGGATTTTGTGTGGTGCTGGTTTGATTTCTTCACCTGCAAGTGCCTGCGCAATCACTGGAGATTCTGCTGGTTCAACGGCTACAGAAGTGATGGCTTTGCCTTTTTCACCTTTAATGTAACGACTTGTTCCAGTGATAGTGCCACCTGTACCTACACCGGCTACAAACACGTCGATCTCACCATCTGTTGCTTCCCAAATTTCAGGGCCAGTTGTCTGCTCGTGAATTTGTGGGTTCGCTGGGTTGTTGAATTGTTGCAGTAGTAGATACTTGTCTGGGTCTGAAGCAACAATCTCTTCAGCTTTAGCAATCGCGCCGTTCATACCTTTTGGTGCTTCAGTTAGCACTAGGTTTGCGCCAAGAGCTTTAAGCAGCTTACGACGTTCTAGGCTCATTGATTCAGGCATTGTTAGTGTTAGCTTGTAACCGCGCGCTGCAGCAACAAATGCAAGAGCAACACCTGTATTACCACTGGTAGGCTCAACAAGCTCGATACCTGGCTTAAGCGTACCTGCTTTTTCTGCTTCCCAGATCATGTTTGAACCAATACGACACTTAACGCTGAAGCTTGGGTTACGAGCTTCGATCTTAGCTAGGACGTTACCTTTGCTTACTTTGTTTAGGCGGACTAGAGGTGTGTTACCAATCGTTAGGGTGTTGTCTTCGTAGATCTTGCTCATGCGATATTCCTTCATTTAATGACAGAACTAAACGTAGTATATCTACCAATTTACCGTCTAGTGTCTTTCGATGTTTGTTTAGCTTGAATTTAGATTAAACAAGTTGAAAAAAAGGTAAAAGGATTAAAAAGTTATATCATATAGAGATGTCGCAGGATTCACGCCTATCTTTATTGAAATCAGAACTTCAAAAAGATAGGCGTTGTTAGAGCTGGCTGTAAAACGATAGCTATAGACGAGAGCGTAGAGCTTGGTCTTTAAACTCTGCAACCCACATTGCAGTAGCGCCGCAGACGGCAACTGGCATCACAATCAGGTTTAAAACTGGAATGGTAGTAAACACGGAAACAAGTGCGCCGAAGCTGTAGCTCTTACCTTGCTTTTGTTTCAAATTATTTCTCATGTCATCGAACTTGATTTTATGGTTGTCGAACGGGTAGTCAGCGTACTGAATAGCTAACATCCATGCAGTGAAAATGAACCATAAAAACGGTGCAACAGTTTGTCCTAGCGCTGGAATTAACAAAAGTAGGAACAAACCGATCGCTTTTGGCAGGATATAGACAAGCTTGCGCCATTCTCTTGCTAAAATACGAGGAGTGTCTTTAAGTACATCCAGTAAACCATCATCATTGACTTTTTTACCACTCAGCAGTTCTTCGACTTTTTCCGCGAGTAATCCGTTGAAAGGTGCGGCAATAAAGTTAGCGAGTGTACTGAAGAAATACGAAAACGTGGCCAAAACGGTTAACACAAGTAGTGGCCATAGGATATATGACAACCACGACAAGAAACTTGGCAATGCACCAATCCAGCCTTCAATCCAAGTGTTTAAGTTGGAGAAAATATAAAATAAAGCACCGCCCACGAGTAACACGTTAGCGATAAGAGGAAGCAGTACAAACTTACGGATACTCGGCGATAAGGCAATTTTTATTCCGAAAATAAAATAGCCAAAGCCAGAGCGAGGAACAGATTCAATAGTCATATTTAAATTGGGTCACATGTGAATTTGGTTAAATAGCAAACATCTCTAGTGTACTCGACCGAAATTAAGAAAAAAAGCGTGGTGAAAATCACACCAAGTAATGAACTAATTGTATTAAGTGGTTCTAAAACAGTGGCTACTTTTGATAGAGTAGTGAGATTAGCCAAATTAACCTAACTTAGTGACAGCGTGTTTATAGCTAGTTGACTAAGAAAGCTGAGAGCGAAAAATGCAGGAATTGCGATTTGTACTCATTATTGTTGGCGCATTAGCTATCGCCGCATTATTGTTCCATGGTCTATGGACGAGTAAGAAAGAAGGGAAAGCAAAGTTTGGAGATAAGCCGCTTGGTAAGCTTGATAACGACAGCTTAGATGAAGCTGAAACGATCCCAAACCGTTCATTCGCTCCTGAGGATGATTTTGAGATAATCCGAAAAGAGCGTAAAGAACCGGATTTTGCTGTCTCACCGTCTGCAACTGATCCGCTGATTGACTCAGACCCATTGTCAGCGCCGCAGCAAAAAGAAGCTCACGAAGACGAAATAGAATTGAATGATCTTCCTTCTTTCAGTGTTGAAGACCCGATCGAAGTTAAAGATGAGCTTGAACAGGTTGAGGAAGAGAAGGTTGTTGAACCTGAAGTTCCTAACTTTGAATTGACTGACGAGCAAAAACAAAATCACGCAGGCTTTAAAGAGCAGTACGGTTCGTTTGAAGAAGCCTCTGATGCGGTCGCTGATCCACTGCTTTCTAACGAAGGCTTAACGCCAAGCGAACCATTTATTGGGAAAGAAGTGGTTGCTGCACAAAGTGTTACTTCGGTTGAAGAAACTAAGTTAGATAAAGATGCTAACTTAGCAGAAGAAGCTCAGTTTGGTGACGAAGTTAATTTAGCTGACGAAAGTAAGTTAGATGAAAAAGCTCATTCAAATGAAGATCTTGGCCTTGAGGTCATTGTTCTTAATGTTCACTGTGCTGGGGAGATCCCATTTGTGGGTACTGAACTTTTCCGTAGCATGGAGAACAACGGCCTAGCTTATGGTGAAATGTCTATTTATCACTGCTTTGCACAAGCGAGCGATGAGCCAAAAGTTATTTTCAGCGTAGCAAATATGATGCAGCCAGGAACACTAGAACATGACGATCCTGCTGACTTTACCACCAAAGGTATTTCGTTCTTTATGACGCTGCCTTGTTATGGTCAAGCTGATCAAAATTTCAATGTGATGCTGAGTGCTGCACAGAAAATTGCCGACGATATGGGCGGAAACGTATTGGATGAGTCACGTAATTTAATGACGCCAAACCGTTTGTCTGACTACCGCAAGCAAATCCGAGACTTTATGACGGCAGCTAACGCCTAGCCGTATTGTTTAGCCTTGTAAATAATCTATATTTATAGAAAAGGGCTCCTAAGGGAGCCCTTTTTGATATTTCAATCACGACAGAGAATGATATGAAAGAATCGATTCAAGTTACCTTAGAGCAGTTAAGAGAAACTCTGCACTATCATGCCGTTCGTTATTACGTAGAAGATAGCCCTGAGATCCCTGATGTCGAGTACGATCGATTGATGCAACAACTGCTAAAGATCGAAGATGAGAACCCAGAACTTGTGACGGTAGATTCGCCGAGTCAGCGTGTCGGCGGTCAGCCTCTAGACGGCTTCACTCAAGTGACACATGAGATCCCGATGCTTTCTTTAGATAATGCTTTCTCTGATGACGATTTAGATGCGTTCAATAAGCGCATGTCTGATAGAGCGCCAACGGCGAACTTAGAGACTTTTTGTTGTGAGCCTAAACTTGATGGTTTAGCGGTGAGCCTACTCTATGTAAACGGCACCTTAGTACAGGCAGCGACGCGTGGTGATGGTGCGACTGGCGAAAATATTACCGAAAACGTGCGTACCATCAGCTCGATTCCGCTTAAGTTACAAGGTGAAGGCTGGCCAGAACGTATTGAAGTACGTGGCGAAGTGTTTATGCCAAAAGCGGGCTTCGACAAATTGAATGAGATGGCATTGAAGAAGGGTGAGAAGGTCTTTGTGAATCCACGTAATGCCGCCGCAGGTAGCTTACGTCAGCTTGATTCTCGTATTACAGCAAAACGCCCCTTGGCTTTCTACGCATACAGTGTCGGTGTTGTACAAGGCGCTGAGCTTTCAAATAGCCACTATCAACGTTTTCTGCAGCTGAAAGCTTGGGGCTTACCTATGTGTCCTGAAACTAAGCAGCTAAGCTCTCTTGAGGATGTAAAAGCCTATTACCAAGATATCATGACTCGTCGAGACACCTTGGCTTATGAAATTGATGGGGTGGTGATTAAGGTTGATGACATTGCCGCACAAGAAACTCTCGGTTTTGTTGCACGCGCACCTCGCTGGGCTATTGCTTATAAGTTTCCAGCTCAAGAAGAAGTTACTCTGCTCAATGATGTTGAGTTTCAGGTCGGTCGTACAGGCGCTATTACGCCGGTTGCTAAGCTTGAACCTATTTTTGTTGGCGGCGTGACGGTGAGTAATGCAACGCTGCACAATGCTGATGAGATAGCTCGTTTAGGTGTGAAGGTCGGAGATAGCGTGATTATCCGCCGTGCTGGTGACGTTATTCCACAAATTGTAGCTGTTGTACAAGATCGTCGTCCTGAGACGGCTAAAGACATTGTGTTCCCGGACGCCTGCCCTGTATGTAATTCTGCAGTGGAGCGCGTAGAGGGCGAAGCTGTAGCGCGTTGTACTGGCGGTTTAGTGTGTCAGGCGCAGCGTAAAGAGGCACTTAAGCACTTTGTGTCTAGAAAGGCGCTGGATGTCGATGGCCTTGGCGTAAAGGTGATAGAACAGCTTGTGGATCGCGAAATGGTCGAAACGCCAGCGGACCTGTTCAAGCTGAGCGCGGGTGTGATTACTGTTCTTGACCGTATGGGACCTAAATCGGCACAGAATGTAGTGAGTGCACTTAACAAAGCGAAAGATACGACATTGGCGCGCTTCCTTTATTCTTTAGGAATTCGAGAAGTAGGTGAAGCGACGGCTATGAACTTAGCTCAGCACTTTAAAACGCTAGAGTTGGTTCAAGCTGCAACTCATGAGCAGTTGGTTGAAGTGTCCGATATTGGTGACATCGTAGCAAGTCACCTCACGAGCTTCTTCTCACAAGAGAAAAATAGAGCAGTAGTCGACCAACTCATCGATCTTGGAGTTAACTGGCCTGCAATTGAAGCTGTTGCAGATGACCAAGAGTTACCGTTAGAGGGTAAAGTGGTTGTGTTGACGGGTTCATTGTCGCAATTAGGTCGTAGTGAAGCGAAAGCCGCTTTGCAGGCTTTAGGTGCAAAAGTAACCGGTAGCGTGTCTAAGAAAACGGATATCTTATTTGCTGGTGAAGCCGCTGGTTCTAAACTGACCAAAGCACAAGATTTAGGTATCGAAATAAGAACAGAAGAAGATCTAATAGCCCTTATTTCGTAAGTAAATACAGATAAAAAAAGCTCAAAGGCACTCCTTTCAAGGGAGTGCCTTTTTTGTTTCTGATATAAAAATGATGACTTTTTAATTGTTGAGAATTTTGTGCCTATACGAACTATGAAATTAGGACAGTGATGACGCTCAACATTAATGAAATGTTGTTATAGTTGTTTACTAAATGCGAGTGATATCAATTTTTAAGAGACCACTGCGTTTGTAAGTTTTTGTTTTTTAATGTTTTTGTTCTTTTGTCCTTCGGTTTTTTCAATTAGTAGATCTGGATCACTAAGTACATGATAAATTTGCACCAACTCATATTTTTTTAGATAAAAATTAAGTTCTCATTGATCTTTTTTGGGGTGAAGTTAGTCTTATTGGCATGGATGCACATTGTGTATAACCAGAAAGGAAATCGAGAATTCGGTGTTTCAGGATTCTCAAACAAGAAAAGGTATTTCTCTCTACGGCGGCCAACTTTAGGCGGGAAATATTCAAACAGCTATATCCATTTTTAGGAGTTTTATTCCATGGAAAACAAAATTTTCAAACGTACTTTACTTGGTGCTGCAGTTGCGATGATTTCAAGTGGTGCATTCGCATCTGAATCTTCTCAAGTTGGTGTTATCTCAGATTTTAACGTTCAGGCTTACGGTGTAGCAGCAATCTCTGTTGTTAACTACGATTCAGAAAAAACTAAAAACGGCGTAAAAACTGATACAGGTACGGGATACGATTACGAGAATGAATCTCGTATTGGTTTCCGTGCAAGTAAAGACATGTTCGATAACGTGAACGTATTCATGCAAATTGAATCTGGCTACGTTGGTGAAAACGGTGACGGTGCAACACTAGGTAACCGTGATACGTTCCTAGGCCTGCAAGGTGACTGGGGTAAAGTACGTTTTGGTCGTATGCTAACGCCAATGTATGAAGTAATTGACTGGCCTTATGCTAACCCAGGTTTGGGCGCAGTATGGGACTGGGGCGGTGATGTTAAATATAACCGTGACCGTCATGGTGATATGGCTCGATACGACTCTGCTGACTTGAATGGTTTTACATTCAACCTAGCAACAGGTCGTGGTGACTCTAGTGTTAAAGATAACTACTTCTACGGCGCGGCGGCTCACTACCGTTTAGCTGATACGGTTACTTTCCACGCTGCAGTTGAATCTGAATCAGATCGTGAAACAAAAGCCGCAGGCGCTTCAGCTTGGGGTATTTGTGAGACAGCTGCTGGCTGTAAAGACAAAGGCGGTAATACTGTAGCCGTTGGTAGTAACTTCCAGTCTGCTGCAACTGCTCAAGAGCTTGCTGATACATTCGGTTACTTGATTGGTTTTGAGGCATCACTTCCTGCAGGTTTCGGTATTTCTGCAGCCTACAAAGCGGGTGAGTCAGATGTTCAAGGCGGTGCTAAGTCTGAACAGGCTTCATACTCTGTAATTGGTCAATACTGGAACGGCCCTTGGGGCTTCAAGCTAGGTTACGCGGCTAACCTAGAGTCTGAAACTGACGGTGTTAAAAACGCTGATGAAGATAGCGTAATCTCAGGTCAGCTAATGTACGTTCATAACGGTTTTGTTCCTTACATCCGTCTAGCTCAACGCGATATCAAATCTGATGGCGCACAAACAGATACGTTCGTTACACGTATTGGTTTAGAGTACGGCTTCTAATCGAACCCATGCTTTAAGTAAAGAGATGCGCTGACTTGTTAGTCGGCGCATATTCATTTCTGGCCCAGCCTAAGAAAGAAAAGGCATCGAATAATATTATGGGGAAACCCTCGAGGTTGTTAATATGAAAAAAATAGTTTTAGCATCGATTCCTTTATTCTTAATTGGATGTACAACATTAGATTCTAATAGTGATTTTACAGATTCCGTTAAAAGAATAGAGAGTAAGCAAAATTACCAAATCGTCGTTGGTGAGTCGTTGTCTCCTGATGTGCTTGAAGTTAGACAAGGTCAGCTAGTTAACTCGTCTTTAGAGCTAAATTACGTTACCCCAAACAGTACTGTAACGGTACCTGATTCATACATAACGATGGAGCTTCAGTACTTTAAAAATTACAACGAGTATCGTTCTGTCTTAGTTCAAGGTTCTGAAGGTAAAGTGCCATTAAAACCTTATGCGGCTTCAGCTGAAACATGCAGCGATATATGTACTCAAACACAGTATGTGAAATTTCCTGTATCTAATGAAATCTTCAACGAAGCACCTTTTAAAGATCTAATTTTTGATGTCCAGGTTTCAAATGCGAACAGCATTTCGTTTTCTATTCCTGCTGGCTACATCGAAGCAATCGTAAATACGGGTGATAAAAACGCAACAGCTAAACCAGTGATGGTAGCAGCACCTGTAGTTGCAGTTCCCGCGCTTCAGCAAGAGCCGGTAAGCCAAGCTCAAGAGATGTCAAAATATTGGTTTGAACAAATTCCAACAGAACAAAGAGATTCTGTTATTAACTGGTCTGTAGCAAATCGAAATGGTGTTGTTGATTCTTTAGGTGATAATGTCAAAGAGATTGAAATGTTCGAATATTGGTTTAACAAAGCTTCCAAAGAAGAACGTAAAACGATAATCAAACAATTAATCGAGTTTTAAAGGAAAGGAGCCTAGGCTCCTTTTTTGTTAGTGTAGAACCTTACCATTACTATGCTTGCATATAACGATAGGCATATATTCTACAACACTACTTCCTAAGTCACATTTTATGATCGGTCCAGATGCAGTGCTTCCTACATTTTGGGCGGATACAGAGAAGCTTAAAACTAAGCTAAAAATTAACGCTAGATAACATTTCATAATGACACCTCACTAAAAATCTCTTCAAACAAGAGATATTCATTAGTATGTGAGGTATTTCTCAAAAATCAAAAAATTTCCTATGAAAAATAACGAATGCCTATTTTGCTATTTCAATCAGTAACTTGTTGATAGTTGGTGTTTGGGCTTGTTGGAAAATCTAAGCTACTCTCATCATTTGATGTAAAATAGCCATAAACAGCAGACTTTATTTTCGAACATTATATTGCTTCAATGTTTTGTTTCGGTAGCTAGCATTCCTAGATGTTTGAATAATAGTCTTAGGTTTCTAAATAGTTTTTAAGCGATATTTACTTGAGTAATATTATGAACATAAGCGAAGTTGCAAGCCTCACACAGTTATCACCTAAGTCTATTCGTTTGTATGAAGACAAAGGGGTGATATCTGCACCGTTACGTTCTGAAAATGGTTATCGGTCTTATGGTGAGAAGCAGATCAAGGAGCTCGGAATCGTAGCGAAAGCGAGAAGCGCTGGTTTTTCGCTTGATGAGTGTCGTGCGCTTGTTGAATTAGCCGACAACCCATGTCGAGAAAGTGCCGATGTTAAAGCAAAAGCGCTAAGTAAATTGGAAGAAGTGAATAAAAAAATTGAAGACTTACTGATCATTCAGAAGACATTGAAAGAGTGGGTTGAACAATGCCCTGGTGACTCAAATAGCCATTGCCCAATTATCGATTCACTTGTAGAGAAAAAGCCATAAGTTGGTTACTTATGGCTTTGAAGGAGGGTTTTCTTGATTATTGTTTAGTAGGGCTTATCGTGAGAACAATGCCATCGACAGCAGTAATCACGACTTCCTCTCCCGCATCAATATCATGTGTACTCATCGCAGACCATGAGCTATCCCCTAGCTTTATCCTGCAGTTACCTTTTTGTACCGGCTCTAAGAGGCGAGTCTTTCTTCCGATCAGTTGCTTCTCTCGCTGATTAAGGTCTCGAGTAGAGTCAGATTGCTTGTCACTAGATAGCTGTCTTCTCCACCACAGCCAAGTGGTGATAAGCGAGAAGCTCGCAAAGGATAGCCATTGCATCTGCCAACCGATTGGTAGTGCGCCTAATAAGGCCCCGACCAGCATGGCAGATATGCCTATCCATAAAAAGTAACCAGCGGTTCCAATTAGCTCAAGCGCTAACAATGCTAGACCAAACGCTAACCAATGCCAGTAGTTTACTTGTTCGAGTAATTCGACCATAAGTTAGTCCTTACTACCCTTGTCATTCTTATGTGCAAACATCTCTGCAATACCCGCAACAGAACCCATTAGTCCAGTCGCTTCGAGCGGTAGCATGATGATCTTACCGTTTTCTGCTTGGCCAATAGACTTCAGTGCGTCGGTGTAACCTTGTGCAATAAAGTAATTGACTGCTTGCATGTCACCTTGAGCAATCGCCGTTGATACCATTTCTGTCGCTTTAGCTTCTGCTTCTGCAGCCCGTTCACGAGCTTCAGCTTGCAGGATAGCTGCTTGCTTTTGGCCTTCTGCTTTTAAGATCTCTGATTGTTTGTGGCCTTCTGCTTTCAATATCTCAGCTTGTCGTACACCCTCTGCCTCTAGGATATCTGCACGTTTGTTACGCTCGGCTTTCATCTGGGCATTCATCGCAGCAGTAAGATCGGCTGGTGGCTGCACGTCTTTAATTTCGATACGCGTAACTTTGACACCCCAAGGGTTTGTCGCTTCATCAACGATATTCAATAATTTGGTGTTAATCATGTCTCGCTGGCTGAGCATTTCATCCAGTTCCATCGAGCCCAGTACAGTACGGATATTGGTGAGAGTTAAATTACGAATCGCGTGCTCAAGGTCATTCACCTCATAAGCCGCTTTAGGCGCATCGATCACTTGAACGAAACACACCGCATCAATAACCACATTTGCATTATCTTTGGAGATGACTTCTTGTGCCGGGATGTCGAGAACACGCTCCATCATACTGATGCGTTGTCCGATTTTATCGATAAATGGAATGATCAGGTTCAGACCTGGTTGGAGGGTTTGTGTATAACGGCCGAAGCGTTCTACTGTCCAGTTATTGCCTTGCGGAACCGTTTTTACTCCGGCGAAAATAAACAATATTGCGACGGCAGTAAAGACGCCGATAGTAATCAATGTATCAATAGCCATACAAAATCCTTTGCAAATTTAAGTTTTTGATAGTTCAGTATTGATACTGGCTCATATTTAAATTCTGAGCAAATTTATAAATGAGAAATGGGCCATAAAATATTGATTTTATGGCCCATTTTACATCATTTAATTCGATAAACTAATTGATTGAATTGTCAGTTTTCGATGAGATATACGATGCTTATCTTTAGTGCTTTTAGGGTTTAGTTAGTAGAGCAGAGAGTACAGCTGTCGGCGGTACTTACTGGCAACTGGGTTACCTTGTCCAAGCGCACTTAAGATATCCATGAACTCTTTTTTCATATCGCCATCGCAAGCATTTAGATCTTTTGCAAGGAAAGACCACAACAGTTCCATCGCTTCTTCGTTGCGATTCACTTGGTGATATTGCAATGCTAATTCAGATGCTGTCTTAGCGTCATTTGGGTCTTGCTGAAGAGTGGTTTCTAATGCTTGTATTTCAGGGCTGTCTGCTGCTTGCTTGTGAAGCTCAAGCTTTGCGACTAAGCCTTTATAGTAATTATCTTGGTACTCTAGAGGAATGGTGGCTAGCTGAGTTTCAGCTAGATCAAACTGTTGCGTTTCTAGTAAACATTCTGCGATTGCCAGTTTTACCTCGCCTTTGCTCGTCAGCTCTATTGGCAATTGTTGCATTGCTGCGAGGGCTTGTGCGTGCTCGCCTGCTTGCATTTGCTCGAGAGCATGACGCAGTGCGAGCTCGTCTTGGCTAGGAAGATGTTTTCCTAACATTTCAACAATCGCTTCTATGCTTTGTGGGCCACCCAAACCATCAACAGGCTGACCGTTAACAAACAGTGCAATAGTAGGGAGTGCTTGTACGCCAAATTGGCTAGCAATTGCCTGCTCTTGTTCACAATTCAACAGAGCTAAAGTAAAAGCGCCGTTGTATTGCTGAGTTAATGTTTGCAGTTCAGGGATCACCTGAGCACTTTCTTGGCTCATTGGTGCCCAAAAGTGGATGAGTACAGGCGTCTGCATTGAGGTTTCTAATACTTGACGAAAGTTCTGCTCATTAAGTTCAACAATATGCGGAGATTGCATTTACGTTCCTTGAGGTGTGTTTTGTGGGTACGTTGCAAATATGGGGGGAGATGCTGGTAACTTCAAGATCTAACTTGGTTATCTCAAATAAAAAGAGCCAAAATAGAAAAACGCTATGCTTCTATGTTGATAGAGTGGTTATCTCAACAGGGAAGGCATAGCGTTATCATTAAGGTGGTCAGTGAGGCATAGCGTAAGATACTCAAAACAGAATAAACAACGTAATCGCCAGACTCACACCGACCCAATTAAGGCGGTTTAAAGTCATGAAATATCCAGATTAGGTTCATCAATTGGGAATAATTGATGAGATAGGACAATCATGACATCTTATTGTTACGGAAAAATTACATCGTTACATTAAAGTTTGCGACTGTTGATGCAAAGTTAGTAATTTATGCAGCTTTTCTCAAAATAGGGTCTAGCAAGCGACTTGGTAGAATTCTTTTCAATACCGCGAAGACTTTAGTTGGGGTCGTCACTCGGTATCTGAGTTTGGGTTTATCGGCGGTGAGTGCGTGATAAACCGGTTCAATACAACTTTCAGGCGGAAGAACAAAAGCGTTGTTCGATGATTCTTTTTCGAGTCGGTCTTTTTGTTGTTGATAAGCTTCTTGATGAGCGCTGCCAGCAATGGTGATCCATTTATTGAAAGCTTTCAGGGCATTATTTCTAAATTGGGTTTCTATTGGGCCTGGCTGCAATAACGAGATATGAATACCACTACCATGTAGTTCTAAACGTAAGGTATCTGTCCAGCCTTCTAGCGCGAACTTTGAAGCGTTGTAAGCGCCACGATATTTCATGGCCGCGAAGCCTAATACGGAACTGTTTTGTACGATTCGGCCTTCGCCGCGTTCGCGCATGTGCGGGAGGATCTGACAAACAAGATGGTGCCAGCCAAAGAAGTTGGTTTCGAATTGTTCTCTGAGACCTTGGGTCGGTAAGTCTTCTAGCGCGCCAGCTTGACCATAAGCGCCGTTATTGAATAAGCCATATAATCCGTTAGGCGCTAGCTCAATAGCAAGTTGTGCAGCTTGCTCAATGCTTTCTTGGTTAGAAAGGTCGAGCTGTATGCAGGTCAGTCCCTCATCTTGCAGACGCTGTACATCTTGCGGATGACGACACGATGCAATGACGTGGAAGCCACGCTTTTGTAGTGCATGCGCACATGTGTAGCCAATACCCGTTGAGCAACCGGTGATCAGAATCGACTTGTTCACGCTTAATCCTTCATTAGAGTCTTTATCGCTCTAGGGTAAAGAATTAGTCTTGATGTTGTAACAAGTTTTTTAAGGCTGGTTCGATTCTTGAGTAACTAAAGATAAATCCCATTTCAGTGAGTTTCTTTGGTTTGGAACGAATGCTGTCAAAGAGTAGGCAAGAAGATTCACCCATCAGAAGCGACATTGCCCATTTCGGAGTGAATAAGAAATGAGGTCGGCGTAGTTGTTTGGCGAGTGTGCTGCTGAACAGTTTGTTGGTGACAGGGTGTGGAGCACACATATTAAATTCCCCTTGAGCGTGAGGAATCGACAATAAGTGGTTGATGGCTCTCACCATATCAAGCATGTGAATCCAAGGCATGTACTGTTCGCCTGAACCAAGTGGTCCGCCTACTCCGAGTTTGTACGGCATTAGCATCTTCTTTAAAGCACCACCATTTTCACCTAACACAATCCCCGTTCTCAGTAGTATTACACGCGTCTCATCGGATTGAACTCTCTTGGCTATCTCTTCCCAGTGCGCACAGACTTTGTGAGGAAAACTGTCGTCTTCTACTTGTAGTGATTCATCAAATGGGTGTTGCTGTTGATCGCCATAGTAACCTACAGCTGAACCGCTAATGAAAGCCTCCGGAGGGTTGCTACTGGCATGAATTAACTCGACCAGTTTTTCGGTAATGTGCCAGCGGCTATTGCAGATCCTTTCTTTTTGCTCCGCACTCCAACGCTTGTCAGCGATCGGTTCGCCAGCAAGATTGACCACGACATCGAAGTCATTGAGATCGCTGATTTCATCAAGAGATTGAATGTAATGAAGGTTATTCTGGTTCAGGTGATTTAGGTTTTGCTTCGCTTTTTCGGGGCTCCGCGTCAACAATGTCACGTCGTCAGTATTCCAACTTTTGACCAATTCAGAACCAATAAATCCCGTACCACCCGTTAACAATATCTTCATACCAATCTCCCTATTAAACATAATTATAGACATGGCTTGTTTTTGAACGCCAATCAATACGAAAAAATCACTATAACGATCAGTTGGTTTCAATCGTGTGATACCCAAATTACGCCGTATCAATTTACGAAAGAATGAAATTAAATTCATCAAGTTAGGATGTATACCGCTATCACACTTATGGACTTTACTCGGATATGTTACCAACTGCGTAATATTTGTCACATAAGGAATGATAAGGATTTGCCATGATTATTAGTAATTAATAACCAGACACAATTTCAATGACTAGGAGTTGCGATGATGGCTGTGCTTGCTTTGTTTCGAGCCATGTTAGGTAGCCTAAGGGATCTCTTGCCGATCGTGGCGGTGATTGCTTTCTTCCAGCTTGCTGTTTTGCAGGAGCCACTCCCTCATCTGTTGTCTATTCTAACTGGCTTAGTGCTGGTGGTTTTTGGACTGACTTTTTTTATCTTTGGCCTTGAAATGGGTCTGTTCCCAATTGGCGAGTCGATGGCTCAAGCTTTTGCTCGCAAGGGGAGCGTGTTTTGGTTATTGACCTTCGCTTTCTGTTTAGGCTTTGGCACCACCATTGCCGAACCCGCGTTAACCGCAGTGGCTGCCGAAGCCGCAGAAGTGGCTGCTGAAGGTGGTGTTATTCCCAACTATCTAGACGAAATGGAACAGTACGCCGATGGCTTGCGTTTCACCGTAGCATTGTCGGTGGGGATCGCCATCTTACTTGGGGTGCTGCGAATCTTAAAAGGTTGGCCAATTCAGTACATGATCATTGGAGGTTATATTGGAGTTGTGGTGCTCACTGCATTTGCCCCTGAAAACATCATTGGGATTGCGTACGACTCTGGCGGAGTGACTACATCGACCATTACCGTACCGTTAGTGACCGCATTGGGCGTGGGTTTAGCCTCTGCGATTAAAGGGAGAAATCCGATGATTGATGGCTTTGGATTGATCGCCTTTGCTTCACTGCTGCCGATGATGTTTGTCATGGTCTACGGGATGGTGGTGACATGATCAGTGCTCAGCAATTTATCGACACCTTTCTTGGTACTGTCATGGATGTGATTCCGATTGCGGTGATCATCTTCGGTTTCCAATTAGCGGTGCTGCGCAAGCCAGTTAATAACTTAGGCAAAGTGCTGATAGGTTTCTTTTACGTCATTCTTGGGTTGTCGCTCTTTTTGATGGGGTTAGAGCTCGCGCTGTTTCCTTTAGGGGAGACTATGGCAATGCAGCTCACCGAACCAAGTTTTTTGACTGAGTTCAAGGTCAGTTCAGGCCTTGCCTTAGTTTGGTTTGATTATTACTGGGTTTACCTTTTCGCGTTTTGTATTGGTTTCAGTACCACGATAGCCGAGCCTTCTTTGATCGCCGTTGCTATTAAGGCAAACCAAGTTTCCGGTGGCAGTATCAGTGTTAACGGGCTGAGGATCGCTGTGGCGTTAGGCGTAGCGATTGGCATATCGCTAGGTAGTTATCGCATCGTGGCTGGCGACCCTATCCATTACTACATCATTGTTGGTTATGTCATTGTGGTGATTCAGACCTTTTATGCGCCCAAATTGATTATTCCGTTAGCTTACGATTCTGGTGGGGTGACGACATCAACGGTGACGGTACCTTTAGTGACGGCACTTGGGTTGGGACTCGCGTCAACGGTGCCAGGAAGAAATCCGGTAATTGATGGCTTTGGGTTGATTGCTTTCGCGAGCTTATTTCCAATTATATCCGTGATGGGGTATGCCCAAATAACGCAATGGCTAAACCGATCACAATCCTCTAAGGAGAGCAAAGATGCGCTTTAAACTTATCTTAGCGTTTGTAGAAGAGAGCAAGACCGATATCGTGCTCGACGCCGCGCGTGATGCGGGTGCAACAGGGGCAACCGTGATTAACAATGCCAGAGGGCAGGGGCTAAACCAAAAGCGCACCTTCTTTGGGTTAACGTTAGAGGTGCAAAAAGATGTGCTGCTGTTTGTCGTCGAGGAGCACCTAGCTAGGCATATTCTAGAAACTATCGGTGAAGTCGGGGAGTTTGACCAAGAGTCAGGGCAAGGGATAGCAGTGCAGATCGATGTCGAAGATGCAGTCGGGGTCGCGCACCAAGTTGAAACATTAACTAAGGTTGTGGAGGACGAGTTATGAGTGGCAGTGAAAAAATCCGAGTAAGCGATGTAATGGCTAATACGTATGTGATTATCGATGGGCTAACCACTGTGTTGGAAGCGATAGAGATGGCTAAGAAGCATAAAGTGAAAGCCATCATTGTCGATAAGCGCCACGAAGATGACGAATACGGCATCGTATTGATGAATGATATTGCTAAGAAAGTACTGGCTAAGAACCGTTCTCCGAAGCGAACCAATGTTTATGAGATCATGACCAAGCCAGCGCTAAGCGTGTCTGCCGATATGAATGTGAAGTACTGTGCACGCTTGTTTGAGCGTTTTGGTATCAGTCGTGCCCCTGTGGTCAGTGACCATAAAATAGTCGGTATGGTTAGTTATAATAATATCGTGATCAACGGTATGGCGAGAGATGACGTGTAGCTGTTAGATACGTACAATAGGCTCATAAGTTTTATGGAGAAGTACGTGTGAAATTATTTTTTGCTTCAGACCTACACGGTTCGCTGCCAGCAACAGAAAGGGTATTAGAACTCTACCAAGCGTCTGGTGCGCAATATTTAGTGCTATTGGGTGACATTCTGAATCATGGTCCAAGAAACCCGATCCCTGAAGGATACAATCCGCCGGCGGTTGCAGAGAAGTTGAATGCGTTTTCTCAAGAGATCATTGCTGTTCGTGGTAACTGCGATAGCGAAGTGGATCAGATGTTGTTGTCTTTTCCAATGATGATGGATTACTCGTGGGTACTATTAGAATCAGGCCAACGTATTTTTCTAACTCATGGTCATTTGTACAACACCAATAAACGCCCCGAGCTAAAGGCGGGTGATATTATTGCCCATGGTCATACCCATATTCCTGTTGCTGAATACCAAGATGACATCTTTATCTTTAATCCTAGCTCGGTGACATTCCCACGAGATGGCCACGCAGCGAGCTATGGCATCTATGAAAATAATATCTTTAAAGTCATTAGCCTTGAAGGTGATGTTCTCGTGAGTGGCGAGCTTTAAATAAACTCAATCGGCGGCGTTAGAAAAGGCTCACTTTGAGTCTACGTGGCCGAGGTCTCTGTCTGGAGCAATGATGTTTCGTACTCTTTGCTTCAGAACTTTAGCCTCAGGAAAACCGTCGTCCGCTTTTCTTTCCCAAATCTGTATTCCATTACAAAAAACCTCAAATCGACCTCCGGTATCAGGGTGTAAACTCACTTGCTCTATCTCTTCACTGAAAGTATGCAGTAACTCTTGGCATAACCAACTAGAACGAAGCATCCAATTGCATTGACGACAATAGTGTATTGCGATGGTTGCCTTGGTGATTGATGCACTTACCGAGCTTGGTTCTGTATTCATAGATACCCCTAAAAATTCTAAAACAGTAGTTTGATGTCAACAGTTAATAAAAAAGGGGCATCATGCCCCTTTCTATTGGTATATCGTTTAATGATATACAGTAAATCACTGTTGAGTTTTAGCTTAATCTGATTTTAGTTTGAGACAGTATTAGTTTGAGAATAACACCGTAGAACCATGATTTAGGCTAGTGAGCAGCAGTGCTTTCTGATTAATAATATCAATGCGTCGGCTTTGTTCTGCATCCATTTTAATCACTTGAGTGATCAGCTCGAGTTGCTCCTCTGAAAAGTCTTGTCGCTCAGCAGAAGTGACATCTTTAAACTCCGTTGGTGAAATCAGTAAGTAATTATCGTTAATATCCCACTGACCGGTTTCGGAAATATTGATGACGTTTGCGGGTGCAGTCTGAGTGCCATACAGTTTAACTACAGCCATTCTCAGATACGTACCGTTTGGCAAATACTTCGCATTCGATGATAGCTCAACCTTACGCAGTGGCCCGATTGAATCCTCTTGCTTGATATCGCTAATCAGAGTCACCATTTTCGATTGCCATTCGTGTTGCGTAAGCAAGCGTTCTATCTTTGCATCGCTACCCCAGTATAACCAGCCGCTCAAGAAAGCAGAGATAACCAGTAAAATAATGGATAATTTTAATTTCATGTTACTGACCACCGTTACAAATGTCGTGTACATCCGACTGGTTTGCGTAAATTCTTAGAGTTACATTCTCGCTCGAGTAATCTTGAGGGTGAATATAGTTTAGAGCTAGATTGTTACCTTGTCCGCCTGTTGCAATCACCTCAGTTGGCTTTAGCATGCCAGTGTGGCTGGTGTTGTAACGCAATACACATTTCTCTATCGCTGGCAGCCAACTAGTCAGAGTTGGATGGTTGATTGGGGTTTGAACTTTGACACCATTAACCTCTGCTAATGTTCGAAACTCTGACTCTGCTGGGTTCTTTAACGTTAAAACGAGTATTGGCATAATGAAAGCGACAAGTAACATTCCAAACGTTAACCATTTATTCGAACTTTCATCTTTAGGTTTAACCTGATTGGTTACTGGCTCGACTTCGACATGATTTTCTTGAGCCTTTGCAGTTGGCTCTGGATCAATAGTTTCAGTGATGACCTCATCAGCTAATGTGGTATTAGCAAATGTTAAAATAGGCTCTATGTCACTTTCTGCAATTTCAGCTGTTGTTGGCTGATCGTTTGATGATAGTGGTGCTGAGCGCTCAACAGTCGCGATAAATTGATAACCACGTTTAGGAACGGTTTTTACAAATGCTGGAGATTTGGTTGAGTCTTTTAGCATTTTTCTGAGTGTCGATACCGCTTGCGTTAAGCTGGAGTCGTCCACCTCAAAGCCTTGGTCTCGCCAAACATATTCGTGTAATTCGTTACGAGTGATAACTTCATTGGGTCTTTCTGACAGCATCAGGAGAATGCGGCTTTCATTGCTGCCAAGACGTACGACTTCACCGTCGCTCATCTGATCAACAAGTGAGTTGCTATTTGGGTCAAATACGAACCGCTGTGCGAGAATAAACTTTGTGCCGATATTGCTCATTGAACTCTTCTATTTTGGATGATTTGGGGTGCGAAATAGACAAATCTCAGGTGAAGTTCTGTTAATTCTTCACCAAATCATGGCTTCTTTTATGTTCTTTTATATTTATAACACTCAAGGATAATAAAAACAGATCAAAAAAACAGTGTTTTTATGCTTTTTGACCTTGAATTTACATTTGTCATCCTCATGTTAATGAACATAAGAGTGGCATCAAGTGTTACGCCCCTATGGTATTCAACATAAAGTATAGATGTTTTGGAGTAAAAATGAGCGAAACAGCAACGCAAAATAAAGAGACTCGTGGCTTTCAATCTGAAGTAAAACAACTACTTCACCTAATGATTCACTCACTGTATTCAAATAAAGAAATCTTCCTACGTGAGCTGATCTCTAACGCATCTGACGCGGCTGATAAGCTTCGTTTTCAAGCGCTATCAAATGGCGACCTTTACCAAGGCGATGCTGATTTAGGTGTGAAACTTTCGTTCAACGCTGAAGCAAATACTTTAACGATCTCTGATAACGGCATAGGTATGAGCCGCGACAACGTTATTGAGCATTTAGGTACTATTGCTAAGTCAGGCACAGCTGACTTTTTCTCAAAGCTGTCTGAAGACCAAAGCAAAGACTCTCAGCTTATTGGCCAATTTGGTGTTGGTTTCTATTCTGCATTTATCGTTGCAGACGCAGTGACTGTTCGCACTCGAGCAGCTGGACTTGCTAATGACCAAGCCGTGCAATGGCACTCTGCGGGTGAAGGTGATTACACTATCGAAGACATCACGAAAGAATCTCGTGGTACAGACATCATTCTTCATATGCGTGAAGACGGCAAAGAGTTCTTAAATGAATGGCGTCTACGTGAAGTGATTGGTAAGTATTCTGATCACATCGGTATCCCTGTCTCTATCTTCACCGCGGTGAAAGATGACGAAGGTAAAGACACCGAAGAGAAGCATTGGGAGCAAATTAACAAGGCTCAAGCGCTTTGGACTCGTAACAAGTCTGATATCGAGAAAGAAGAGTACCAAGAGTTTTACAAGCACGTATCTCACGACTTTGCTGATCCACTAACGTGGAGCCATAACAAAGTTGAAGGTAAGAACGACTACACAAGCCTACTTTATATTCCTGCGAAAGCACCTTGGGATATGATGAACCGTGATCATAAGAGCGGCTTGAAACTATACGTGCAACGTGTGTTTATTATGGATGACGCAGAGCAGTTTATGCCATCTTACATGCGTTTCGTTCGCGGCTTGATTGATTCAAACGATTTACCACTGAACGTGTCTCGTGAAATCCTGCAAGATAATAAGGTAACTCAGTCTCTTCGTGGCGCATGTACTAAGCGTGTACTGACTATGCTTGAGCGCATAGCAAAGAATGACAACGACAAGTACTTAGAATTTTGGAAAGAGTTCGGCCTAGTACTGAAAGAAGGCCCTGCTGAAGACATGGCGAACAAAGAAAAAATCGCAGGTCTACTTCGTTTCTCATCAACAGAAGTGGATTCTTCTGAACAAACTATCGGCCTAGCATCTTACGTTGAACGCATGAAAGAAGGCCAAGACAAGATCTATTACCTAACAGCAGATAGTTACGCTGGCGCTAAGAACAGCCCACACTTAGAGCAGTTCAAAGCAAAAGGTATCGAAGTTGTTCTCATGTACGATCGTATCGATGAGTACGTAATGAATTACCTGACTGACTTCGACGGTAAACAGTTCCAATCGATCACTAAAGCAGGCTTAGACCTAAGCAAGTTTGAAGGTGAAGAAGAGAAAGAGAAGCAAAAAGAGACAGAAGAAGAGTTCAAATCTGTTGTTGAGCGCACTCAATCTTACCTAGGTGGTCGTGTTAAAGAAGTTCGTACTACTTTCAAGCTCGCAACAACACCTGCCGTTGTGGTGACTGATGACTTCGAAATGGGCACGCAAATGGCTAAGCTTCTTGAAGCTGCGGGTCAAGCGGCACCTGAAGTTAAGTACATCTTTGAGATTAACCCTGAGCACGCACTTGTGAAACAGATGGCTGATGAAGCGGACGAACAAGCGTTTGGTCGTTGGGTTGAGCTACTACTTGGTCAAGCTATGCTGGCTGAAAAGGGCTCAATGGAAGACCCGTCACAATTCTTAGGTGCAATCAACGAACTACTGACAAAACGTTAGTCTTTCGACTTTGGGCTAAGCTCATAATTATAATTAAAAGCTCGCTAATGCGGGCTTTTTTTATGAACGTCGCTTAAATTCATCGAAATGTCGCTAAAGTTGCTAACAAGACGAACGCAAACGCTGTCGATACATTCTTTAGTCTTAATTTAAGCAAAATTGAATATTAATGTGATAGAATGCTCGACCTAATCAGCTGGTACTATGAACCTATCATCTCCAGTTGTATGATTTTTAAACGTTATACCGAAACTTACCGTTTTGCTTCTGTTT
This sequence comes from Vibrio sp. 10N.222.49.A3, assembly GCF_041475145.1. Lineage (NCBI taxonomy): Bacteria > Pseudomonadati > Pseudomonadota > Gammaproteobacteria > Vibrionales > Vibrionaceae > Vibrio > Vibrio sp. 10N.222.49.A3. Next base: position 12,623 of record NZ_JBFRVM010000089.1, on the reverse strand, counting down.
ACAGTTGTGCTTAGCCTCAGTTGTTACCTAACCTCTCTTGTTCGACTTAAATTGAACCAGAAAGGCGGGATAGTGAGCTTCGGTATAAATCATAATTTTTATAAGAGGATTAAACATGCGCATCATTCTTCTAGGTGCTCCTGGCGCGGGTAAAGGTACTCAAGCTAACTTCATCATGAACAAATTTGGTATCCCTCAAATTTCAACTGGTGACATGCTACGTGCTGCTATCAAAGCGGGTACTGAGCTTGGTAAGCAAGCAAAATCAGTAATCGACGCTGGTCAGCTAGTTTCTGATGAAATTATCCTTGGTCTAATCAAAGAGCGTATCGCTCAAGATGACTGTGAGAAAGGTTTCCTACTAGACGGTTTCCCACGCACAATCCCTCAAGCTGATGGCCTAAAAGAAATGGGTATCGCAGTAGACTACGTTGTTGAATTCGACGTAGCTGACGATGTGATTGTTGAGCGTATGGCTGGTCGTCGTGCTCACCTTCCTTCTGGCCGTACATACCACAATGTGTACAACCCGCCTAAAGAAGAAGGTAAAGATGACATCACTGGCGAAGAGCTAGTGGTTCGTGATGACGACAAAGAAGAAACAGTTCGTGCACGTCTAGGTGTATACCACGATCAAACAGCTCCGCTTATCTCTTACTACGGTAAAGAAGCTGAAGCAGGTAACACTAAGTACCTTAAGTTCGACGGTACTAAGCAAGTTGCTGAAGTTAGTGCAGAACTTGAGAAAGCACTAGCATAATTGGCTAACAGCCAGTTTTAGAATTTGATATATTGGAAGCGACCTTAAGGTCGCTTTTTTTGTTTTAATTTTTAGTCATATACCAATCTAGATAAACTCGATTGTGCACTGTTTCCGTGGTACGGCTTAGATTCGCGCGGCTAACGATCAATGTGATGTTGTGATCACCTAGGTTAAGAACGATTATTCTTAAATTTAGTGACACAACAATGATCTTAAACTTATGTAGATTAGTATATTACGTTCCAGAAAATCACATATTGGTCTCAGGTATCTATGGAAAATAATAAAAAGCAGGGCGTTTTACTGGTGAACTTAGGAACACCAGACTCAGCGACCCCTGCTGGCGTTCGTCGATTTTTGAGTGAATTCTTACACGATAAGCGAGTTGTAAATTTAACGCGTTGGCTGTGGTGTCCTATTTTGCATGGGGTGATCTTACCGATTAGATCGCCGAAAGTGGCTAAGCTGTATCAGTCTGTTTGGATGGATGAAGGCTCACCACTACTTGTGTACTCTCAAAGACAAGCCGAAAAGCTCCAGAAAAAATTACAGATACCCGTAGCGCTGGGTATGACCTATGGTAACCCAAGCCTTAAAACGGGCGTTGAGCAATTAATGGAGCAGGGCGTTGAAGACATCATCGTATTGCCTTTATATCCTCAATACTCAGGCACAACCACAGCGGCCGTATCTGATGGCTTAACCAAGGCCTTTAAGCAGATGCCAGTGATTCCGAGCTATCGCTTTATTCGCGACTACTACGCGCACCCAAGCTACGCAAAAGCATTGGCTGAAAGCGTGCGTAGCCATTGGGATAAAAATGGTAGAGCCGATCATTTAGTTTGTTCTTTCCACGGTATTCCGAAGCGATTGGCTGATGAAGGCGACATCTACCCACAGCATTGTGAAGCGACAACAAAGCTCCTTGCTGCTGAGTTAGGCTTATCAGCGGACGATATCACCATGACATACCAATCTCGATTTGGTCGAGAAGAGTGGTTGAAGCCATACACTGACGAGACACTTGAATCATTGCCAAGCAAAGGCATCAAAAAAATCGATATTATGGCGCCTGCATTTTCTGTGGATTGTTTAGAAACGTTAGAAGAGATTTCGGATCAGTGTAAAGAGACCTTCATTGACGCTGGTGGCTCAGACTTTAGCTACATTATGTGTCTTAACGACAGAGACTCACACATCGATATGATGGCTGAGCTAGTGGCGCTTCATCGCTAACTGATATGCCAATAGAATAAATAACAAAAGGGCTGCTCATTGAGCAGCCCTTTTTGATCTTGATGTTTATTCTTGAAATAGATCTAGATATTAAGCAACCGAAGTCTCTGCTTTTGGCTCTGCTTCAAGCATCATGTTGGTTTCTACGCCATGCATCCATGATACAAGCTTGCCAGCACAAAGAAGCAGTAAGACGCCACTTATGGTCGCTGTAATTGCGATACCACCGAAGATAGACATTGCGCCAAGCTCACCAACGTGAGAACCCACAAGGCCAGCTACGTAGTTTGCGACAGCGTTGAAGCCAAACCATGCACCCATCATTAGCGATGCGAGACGAAGCGGAGCTAACTTAGTGACCAACGACAGGCCAATAGGAGATAGACAAAGTTCGCCAAGGGTATGGAAGAAGAAAGCACCGACTAGCCACAGCATTGATGTTTTCACTGTTAGGTCGCCACCTTGCTCCATTACAGCGCCCATCATGCACACAAAACCAAGAGCTAGGAAGAACAAAGCCATTGCAAATTTCACTGGAGAATTTGGTTCACGCTTACCAAGCTTAACCCAAAATGCAGCAATGATTGGTGCAAGTGTAATGATGAAGAATGGGTTCAGAGATTGGAACCACGCCGCTGGGACTTCAAAGCCACCAATCATGCGGTCAGTATATTGTTGAGTATAGATATTCATCAGACCGCCAGCTTGTTCAAAGCCCGCCCAGAAAACTATGACGAATAGACCCATAACCAGAATAACTTTTAGTCGATCGAACTCTTCTTTGGTTAGTGGCGTTTTTTCTTTTGATTTGTTCAGTGCTTTTGCTCGCGCAGCTGCGTGCGGGCACTGAACCAATGTTACCTAACCAAGATTGAGCCATTGTCATTTGCATGATTAAGCTAATAACCATACCAATACCAGCGGCTAAGAAACCTGCTTTCCAGCCGAAAGAGTCGACAGCAGCGCCTGAAATCAAGCCACCTAATAATGCACCTAAGTTGATGCCCATGTAGAAAATGGTGAATGCACCGTCACGGCGGTTATCGCCTTCTTGGTATAGGTCGCCAACCATGGTCGAGATGTTTGGCTTAAACATACCGTTACCACTGATAAGTAGTGCTAAACCTAGATAAAGAGCATTTACTTGGTCTAAGCCAATAGCGCCGTTAGGAAGAGCGAGTGTAAACTGGCCGAGTGCCATTAATACACCACCCACTAGGATCGATTTACGTTGTCCTAAGTAGTTATCGGCAATCCAGCCACCGATCAATGGCGTGATGTAGACTAAGCCAGTGTAAATACCGTAGAGATCAAGTGCGTCTTTCGTTGACCAACCAAGTCCACCGTTGAGGGTCGTGTCAGTCAAAAATAAAACAAGGATGGCACGCATCGCGTAGTAGGAGAAACGTTCCCATAGCTCTGTGCTAAATAATAAAAATAGGCCTCTAGGGTGGCCAAAGATGTTGTGATTGCTTGGCATAAGTTTTACTAATTTTAGGTATTAAAAGATTTTATAGTCATTCATGTATACACAGTAGGGTAAAAGTCTGCAATAGGCGTATTTTGTGGTCACGATAACTTGGTTTTGCTAAGGTGTTGATATTAAATAAATTTACTTTTAATGTGGCCCATTCTACTTGTGCTGCAAACTAATTTTCCATATTTGACCTGGTTGGTTAGTAACCTTTTTTAAAACCCTATCCAATAAAAATGTTTAGATCTATTGCCCTAGCCTATCGTTATGATCTTATAGGGAATGTTATTCATATTATCTGCGATATACATATGCTTACAGCAATGAGTCTTTTGATCTCTAAATGTTCCTTGTACAATGACTGACCAAATTTTTTACCTATGACTTTTTGGTTGATAAGTCTGTCTGTTGCGCGTAATTTCTCGCTTATCAGGACTCATTTATTAACGGCGACTAAACTGTTTTAGGCTGTGGTTAAATGTCCAAAGAACGAAGATGGCGAGTTAAATGAAACGTTGGTATTTACTTTACTGTAAGCGTGGTGATCAAAAACGCGCTCAACAGCACCTAGAAAATCAGGGGGTAGAGTGCTTTTACCCTCAAATAGAAGTCGAAAAGGTAGTGAGAGGGAAAGAGAAGCTGGTCCAAGAACCGCTGTTCCCATCATATATCTTTGTCCGTTTTGATTATGAGCAAGGCCCAAGCTTTACTACCGTTCGTTCAACTCGTGGTGTTGTCGACTTTATTAAGTTCGGTGCAAGGCCGTATGAAGTCCAAGGTGATTTGGTTTTTGAGCTAAAAGAGTTCGAGAAGTGTTGCAGTAGCGAAGTTGAAGATTGCTGTGTTGAGTTTGAATCAGGGCAAGTTGTCAAAATTAATAATGGCCAGTTTGCGGGTGTTGAAGCTATTTACCATCAGAAAGATGGCGAAGCTCGATCCATTATGCTCGTAAAAATGATCAGCCAAGTGGTTCCGATCAGTATTGAAAACGAAGCACTACAAGCTCACGTATAAGTGAAATATTAAAAAGTAAAAACTAGGCTTAAAACAAAAAGGCGCATAATGCGCCTTTTTTAGTATTTGATTTTTCAAACGCTTAAGCGTCATAGGCGTCGTTGTGAACGGCTTGTACCGCACGGCCTGATGGGTCTACACAGTTTTTGAATGACTCATCCCACTCGATCGCTTTTGCTGATGAACAGGCAACTGAAGGGCCGCCAGGTACACACTCTGCCGCCGATTCTAGAGGGAATAGCTCCTCAAAGATTTCACGGTAAGCATAACCTTCTTTGGTTGTTGGTGTGTTGTAAGGGAAACGGAACTGAGCAGCTTCCATTTGTTGATCCGTTACTTTTTCTTCAGCCGTTGCTTTCAATGTATCAATCCAGTCGTAGCCAACACCATCAGAGAACTGTTCTTTTTGGCGCCATGCAATTGAATCTGGTAAGTAGTCTTCAAAACACTCACGTAGGATGTGTTTCTCCATTTTACCGTTACCGCACATTTTGTCTTCAGGGTTTAAACGCATAGCCACATCGATGAACTCTTTATCCAAGAATGGTACACGACCTTCGACTCCCCATGCTGCAAGTGATTTGTTTGCACGAGCACAGTCAAACATGCTTAGAGCAAGAAGTTTACGTACCGTCTCTTCGTGGAACTCTTTTGCGTTTGGCGCTTTATGGAAGTACAGGTAGCCACCAAAGATTTCATCAGCACCTTCACCAGAAAGTACCATTTTGATACCCATTGCTTTGATCTTACGAGCAAGCAAGTACATTGGCGTCGATGCACGAATGGTCGTTACATCGTAAGTTTCGATGTGGTAGATAACATCACGGATTGCATCTAAGCCTTCCTGAATGGTGTAAGTCATCTCATGGTGTACAGTACCGATTTTGTCCGCAACTTCACGTGCAGCAATCAGATCGGGAGCATTTTCTAGGCCAACAGCAAATGAGTGTAGTTGTGGCCACCAAGCTTCTGATTGCTCGTCATCTTCGATACGCATTGCTGCAAAACGCTTAGCGACTGCAGAAGTGATTGATGAATCAAGGCCACCAGATAGAAGTACACCGTAAGGAACGTCAGTCATTAGTTGACGCTTAACAGCAGCTTCTAGCGCTTCAGTTAGCTCTTCTTTGCTTGTGCTGTTACCTTGAACGGCTGCGTATTTGTTCCAATCGCGGATGTAGTAGCGTTGAGGTTCTGCATCTTTAGAAGAGTAGAAGCTACCAGGAGGGAACTCACTGATCGTCTTACAAACTGGAACCAGTGCTTTCATCTCTGAAGCAACGTAATAGTTGCCGTGCTCATCGTAGCCTTGGTAAAGCGGGATGATGCCAATATGGTCACGGCCGACTAGGTATTCGTCTTTCTCTTCGTCATATAAAACGAAAGCGAAAATACCGTTAAGTTCTTCTAAAAGGTCGGCACCCATCTCTTGGTAAAGCGCAAGAATGACTTCACAATCAGAGTCAGTTTGGAACTGGTATTTATCTTCGTAGCGAGCGCGAAGTTCTTTGTGGTTATAGATTTCGCCATTAACTGCAAGAATGTGCTTTTTGTCTTGGCTGTATAGTGGTTGAGCACCACTGTTTAAGCCGACGATAGCTAGACGCTCGTGAGCAAGGATAGCTTTTTCACCGGCATAGATACCAGACCAGTCTGGGCCACGGTGACGAAGCTTTTTAGACATTTCTAAAGCAATAGGGCGAAGTGCTGCGGCATCACTTTTAATGTCGAGAATGCCAAATACTGAACACATAGAACTTCCTTTTAAATAATTTCTAAATCAACTGCATTCAATTTGCCATTCTGGCTAAAAAAAGCAACCGAATGTGAGCAAAAAAATAATATAAAGGGGTTTATGTTAGAAAATATCTACTTTTAAGGTGGTTTTGGTGAGTGGCGTCTAATTGCGGTTGGTTTTTTGAACAAAAACCTCTCAAAAGTGCAAAAAAATCGCAATTTTGAGAGGTTAAATGGAACATGTTGAATATCATATTTTATTGATGTTCGGATTCAATTGTTCACAAACATGTCGGGCAAAACCGCTACCAGCTTCGCTGTAAATGTTAAATGCCGCATCGACGCCATTCTCTTTCAGTGTTTCGAGCTGATCTGGATATTCGGCAATTGCCGCTATTTGACCTTTAAAGTTTCGTGATTTTAATTGTTCTAAGGCGGTTTGATTACCTTGGTGGTGAGGCATAGCCAAGATCACCAGTTTTACGTTTGCTGTGTCTAAGATTCGTTCCCAGAAATCCGGGTCAGTTGCGTCACCAGAAATAACGTTTCTGCCATGGCTTCTGTGGTTATGTGCCGCGTCTTCACGAACTTCTACACCTAAACTCACTTTGCCGTAGCGTGAGCGTAATTCGTCGTAGGCACCAGTACCAATGCGTCCCATACCAAGAATTAGAACTTGAGCCCGACCTGGGTCAATTCGTTTGTCACGTTGGTGGAGCTTCTCAGCAGCGTGCTCTTTTAACCAGCGACCTGATTGTTGATAAAGTTTGTGACCCGCTTTGTTGAGAGGTGCAGCGATTAAGAACGACAATGAAACGGCTATAGCCACTGCCACCAAGATGTCGCCAGACATCCAGCCCATCTTAAAAGCAAGGCCACCGACGATGAGGCCAAATTCACTGTAGTTAAACAGTGACAAAGAAGTGAGTAGGGAGGTTCGAACACGGAACTTGAATCGGTTTAGTACCAAGAAGTACAGAACGCCTTTCACTGGCAGTAACAATAAGAACAAGACTGCAAGCATAAAACCCTGAATAGTTGGCTGTTCTGACAAGCCAATATTCAAGAAGAAGCAGACGAGGAAAAGCTCTTTGAGGTTAAACAGCGACTTCGATAGCTCTGAAGCTTTTGGGTGACCGGCTAATAGCATACCTAGGATAAGGGCACCTAAGTCTGGTTTTACTCCTACAAACTGGAACAAGCCCGCACCAACAACTAATGCGAAGAAGATACCGAATAGCACCAACATTTCACCGTGCCCAACCCAATCGAGGACTTTGTAGAACAATGGGCGAAAGAAAGGCAAAGCGAACAGTGCGATCGCATACCACTCTGGAATTTTGCCCGTCGATGCAGTCAAGAATACGACAGCAAAGATATCTTGCATGACCAGAATGCCAATCGCTAGTGTGCCATAGGTAGCATTCATTTCCCCTTTCTCTTGTAGAGACTTGACCGCAAATACAGTACTAGAAAATGAAAGAGCAAAACCGAGTAGAACGATCTGTTCTATTGACATGGCTGCTAGAGATGAAATACCTAGGAACTTAAAACCAAATAGAGCGGCTGCAAAAAACAGAGTGGATAAAAGATTGTGGATTGTTGCGCCAGCCCAGATCTCTTTAGAGAGTAGGGTTTTGATGTCCAGCTTTAAGCCAATAGTAAATAAGAGAAGGGTGACACCAAGGTCAGCCAAAGTAATGATGGTGTCATTGGTTTCAAAGCCAAGGGCATAAAGCCCGAAACCTGCAACCAAAAAACCAACTAATGGGGGGAGGTGGCATTTTAAAGCAATAAATCCTGCGATAAACGCAGTGGATATTAATATAAGTTCCATAACTTGTTGTTGTAGTTCCCTAGCTTAAAAAAACGGGCCGTGTTTATACAAACACGGCCCGCGGAAAATCAGAATTGTTTTCTTTAGTCTTCAAGAAGCTTTTGCAGTAACACACCGTTGAGCATGGCGCGCTTAATCATGGCAAAGGCTCCCATCGTAGGATGTTTATCGATCTGTGATGCTACAATAGGCAGGCCGCTATGGAAAGTCGTTAACGACTGATTCTCTACATTGCGCTTAATTGCAGGGAAAACAATCTCTTGTGCCTTCGTAATATCACCAGCAATGATAACTTTCTGAGGGTTAAACAGGTTAATCGTCATCGCGATAGCCTTACCTAACTGGTTTCCTACTCGAACTAAGCTTTGTTTCGCGAGTTCATCGCCATTGATTGCGTGGTCACAAACATCTTGAATCGTAATATGTTCAAGTTCCGTTAAAGAAGATTCATAGCCTTGCTTAATGAGCTTCTGTACTCGATCAACAATGGCAGGGTTTGCCGCTACGGTTTCAAGACAACCGAAGTTACCACACTGGCACTGTTCTCCTAGCGGATCAATTTGGATATGACCAATTTCACCCACGTTACGGTTATGGCCTAAGAAAACCTGGCCATTAACGATAATACCAGCACCCGTACCACGGTGCACACTGACCAAAATAGAATCTTGACTGTCTTTACTTGCACCGAAGTAGTGCTCAGCAAGCGCCATTCCTCTAACGTCATTACCAACAAAACAAGCCACATGGAAAGTGTCGCGAATAATGTCGCTCAATGCGAGGTTATCGATGTCCGTATTTGGCATGTACTCAACAACACCGGTTGTTGGGTTAACCAAGCCTGGAAGGGTGACACCAATGGCAATCAGTTGGTCGATCTTTGGCTGATGCTCAGCAATGAAAGCCTTGAGGTTATTGACCAAGCCTTGTGTAAGGTCTGATTGGTCTGAATAATCCAGGTCTTGTTGTTGGAAAGCCAACTCACGACCGCCAAGGTCATGAAGGCTTATTTGAATATAGTCTCTACCTAAGCGTACAGCGACAGAATGAAAAGGGTCGACTTCTGTGGTTAGGGAGATCGCGCGTCTACCGCCAGTAGACGCTTGTTGCGCAACCTCTTTAATGAGGCCGCGCTCCAAAAGTTGGCGGGTAATTTTTGTAACACTTGCCGGTGCGAGTTGGCTTACATCAGCCACTTGTATACGACTGATAGGCCCTTGCTGGTCTATTAGTCGGTATACCGCCGCACTGTTTAGTTGTTTAACTAAGTCTACGTTACCTATTTGTCCGCCATTCATACTTAATTGTGCTCGTATTGTCCATTAACAACAGTCGCTTTAACGTTAAAGTCTCGGTCAAATACAGCTAGGTTTGCAACCATGCCTTTTTTGATTCGACCTAGCTTGCTTTCTACACCGATAGCCGTAGCTGGGTATAGCGTAGCCATGCGAAGAGCTTCGTCTAAAGCGATACCAGCGTGCTCAACTGTATTCTGAACTGCTTCAATCATAGTCAGAGCTGAGCCGCCCAGTGTGCCGTTTTCATCAACACACTTACCATCTCGGTAATATACTTTCTTACCGACAAAAATAAAGTATTCCATGTCAGCACCTGCAGGAGCTGTGGCATCCGTCACTAATACTAACTTTTCTCCCTTGATTTTGTGCGCAATTCTGATGTTTGCGTAATCAACGTGGAAGCCGTCGGCGATGATACCTGCATAAACTTCTGGCGTGTCGTAAATCGCGCCAACAACGCCAGGTTCACGACCAACCATAGGGGTCATTGCATTGAATAGGTGGGTAGCGAAAGTGATACCAGATTCGAAACTTTGTCGAGCTTCTGCGTAAGTCGCGTTTGTGTGGCCGATAGAAACGACAACGCCTGCTTTGTGTAGGCGCTCGATATGTTCTGGATCATTAAGCTCTGGTGCCAATGTTACTTTTGAAACTAGGTCGCTGTTCTCGCAAATCAGTTCAATCATTTCGCTGTCTGATTTACGAATGTGATCGACGCTGTGGATGCCTTTTTTTGCAACGTTTAGGTATGGACCTTCAAGGTGCAGACCTAGTGATTGGTTTTGGTACTGGTTGTGATATTCACGAGCTGCAGTAATAACTGCACGCATATCTTCGTCTGAAGAAGTGATGAGCGTTGGCAGGAAGCTAGTACAGCCTGATTTAAGGTTTGCTTCGTGCATGATCTGCATTGTTTCTGCCGTGATCTCATCGTTAAGCATTACACCGCCACAACCATTCAGTTGTAAGTCAATGAAACCTGGGCTTAGGTTTGCTCCGTTTAGATCGCGAACCTCGATTCCTTCTGGCAATTCAGAGATAGGACAGACTTTTTTGATCAGTTCATTTTCTATTACGACGGCATGATCGGTTAGAACATCACTACCAGTGTAAATTTTACAGTTACTTAGCGCGTACATAGTCAGCTAATCCTTATTTCGTGAGATCTTTTAAATTTGTTCGTTACCTAAATGTGGACTTAGTTTGCGAGCATCATTTACGTAACGATTTATCTTTTATGGGCGAACGGCTTCAAAATGGGAAGCTATTTAAGTTGTTGAAAAACATATGAACAATTGATCTTTATTATACATTTAGGTTCATTGTTAATGATTATTCACAGGGTAATCTAAAGTTAGGAATATCATGTTTTTGCCTAATGATTAGATTTGAATTTTATCTATAAATGCTCATTTTTTTGAATGATAAAATAAGTTTTATGATCTCGCTAGCAAAAACCTCTGGATTTGGTAAAAACTGGTGATTAGGATCACAAATGGTAAGGTTTTAATTTGCGGGGCAAAATTAATTGAATACACTGAATAGGACTAAATTGAGCGACTAAAATAAGTTTCTCAAATGAATTCTAAAAAATCCTATAGGGGGAAACAACTGGTGAATATTCTAGGATATGCACAGAAGCTAGGTAAGGCATTAATGCTACCTATCGCAACACTTCCGATTGCGGCGCTTCTACTACGTTTAGGTCAAGGCGATCTACTTGATATTCCATTCATGGCAGAAGCTGGTGGAGCTATCTTCGGTAACCTACCATTGCTATTTGGTCTAGGTATCGCGATTGGTCTTTCTAAAGACGGTAACGGCGCAGCAGGTCTTGCTGGTGCAGTTGCTTACTTCGTACTAACAGCGACAGCAACAACAATTAACGCTGACGTAAACATGTCATTCTTCGGCGGTATCTTCGCTGGTATCATCGCAGGTCACTCTTACAACGCTTTCCATGCAACACGTCTTCCTGAGTGGCTGGCTTTCTTTGCGGGTAAACGTTTAGTACCTATCATGGCTGGTCTATTTGCACTTGTTGCAGGTGCTGTGTCTGGTGTGGTTTGGCCTGGTGTTCAATCTGGTCTAGACGCACTGGCTCACGCAGTATCAACATCTGGCGCTATTGGTCAATTCGTTTACGGTACTCTTAACCGTGCACTTATCCCTGTAGGTCTACACCACGTATTGAACTCATACTTCTGGTTCGGTATGGGTACATGTCAAGAAATCATCGTTGCTGGTCAAGGCGCATTCGCTAACATCACTCAACTTTGTGTTGACCCATCACTAGCTAAAACTCTAGTTGTTGGCCAAGAGCACACATTCACATTCGCTAACTCTGTAACTCCAGAAATCACTACTGTAGTTAAAGAAGTGACTGAAACTGTTAAATCTGGCGACCTACACCGTTTCTTCGGTGGCGATAAAGGCGCTGGCGTGTTCATGAACGGTTTCTTCCCAGTAATGATGTTCGGTCTACCAGGTGCTGCACTTGCAATGTACCTAGCTGCTCCTGCTGAAAAACGCAGCCAAGTTGGTGGCGCACTGTTCTCAGTTGCATTCTGTTCATTCCTAACAGGTATCACAGAGCCGCTAGAATTCATGTTCGTATTCCTAGCTCCTGCTCTATACGCAATGCACGCTGTATTTACAGGTCTGTCTCTAGTAGTTGCAAACATGTTTGGTACTCTGCACGGTTTCGGTTTCTCTGCTGGTCTTATCGACTTCGTATTGAACTGGGGTCTAGCAACTAAACCATTCGTACTACTACTAATCGGTCTTGGTTTCGGTGCTCTATACTTCTTCACTTTCTCTTTCGCAATCCGCGCTTTCAACTTGAAATCGCCAGGTCGTGAAGATGATGACGAAGCTGTAGCAGCTCCTGCTGGCGACGCACCAAAAGGTGAAGTTGCACGTCAATACCTGAAAGCACTAGGTGGTCACGACAACCTAACTTCAATCGACGCTTGTATCACTCGTCTACGTCTAACTCTTAAAGACCGCTCTATCGCAGATGAAGCTGTTCTTAAGAAGCTTGGCGCTAAAGGTGTGGTTAAACTAGGTGAGAACAACCTACAGGTTATCCTAGGCCCACTAGCTGAAATCGTAGCTGGCGAAATGAAAGCTATCGGTGCAGGTGAAGACCTATCTGATGTAAAACTTCCATAGTGACGGAAGTGCTTAATTAAGAAGTAAAGTTACTCTTAAGTAAGTTTCAAATTGAAAGCCTCCCAAACGGGAGTAATGCCGATCAGTTAA
>NZ_JBFRVM010000088.1:0-25709 GCF_041475145.1 Vibrio sp. 10N.222.49.A3 | reverse complement strand
TTAAGTGAACGGCATTAGGACTCATAGGAGTCCCGTTTTTGTTTCTGTCTCTGACCTTAAGCGACGTTATCAATCGATTGTTCTGGGTACTGAGTCTTTGCTGCAAGCTCCTCTGGTGAGAAGTCATCAACGTTAATTGTGTACAGTCTATGTTCCTCAGCGCTAATCAGAAGATTTGCTTCTTCTTGCGTTAAGATACCTTTCTCAAGTCCCAGCTGAGCGACAAGGTCGAGTCGTAAGAAAGCACGTTTTTGATGTGTTTCTTTACAAACCTTATCAAACAGAGGTTCAGCTTGAAGAATCACTTCTAGCGCTTTTTCAATCTTGCCTACAGGGTTGTATTCCGTTGCTTCCAAGTATTGGCCACGGCCGATACGAGAGCGTGTTTCGCTTGGTGTTTGTAGGATGTGCGCGACTTGGCTATCCAGTTTATCGTTTGGTGCACGACGGATACGGCCAAATGGCATTAACACAACGCGAAGTAGTCGACCAATCACAGGGTTAGGGAAATTCGCCAAGAACTCATCAATCGCGACTTCAGTTTGACGCAAGCTGTCTTGCATACCCCAATGGACTAATGGGAGATCTTCAGCATGGCTACCTTCGCTTTCAAAGCGCTTAAGTGTTGCTGAACCTAGGTAGAGTTGACTCAGGATATCCCCTAGTCTTGCTGATAGGCGCTCTCTGCGTTTCAGTGAGCCGCCTAATACAGCCATTGAAATATCAGACAGTAGCGCTAGGTTAGCACTGTAGCGGTTCAGCTGTTGGTAGTAACGCTGTGTCTGCTTATCCGTTTTATTGGATGGTGTTGGAGCATCTGAACCACGACCGTCGGTTAAACCAAACCACAAGCTGCGGACTAGGTTACTCATAGTGAAGCTAACGTGTCCTGCTAATGCTGAATCAAACTTATCAAGTGCATCGCTGCTTTCCGAATAAGCCGCTTCCATTTCGTTCAGAACATAAGGGTGGCAGCGAATCGCGCCTTGACCATAGATGATCATTGAACGAGTCAGGATGTTTGCGCCTTCAACCGTAATTGCAATTGGTGAGCCTTGGTAACCACGAGCGAGGAAGTTCGATGGGCCTAAGCAAATGCCTTTACCGCCGACGATATCCATCGCATCGATGATGCTGCGTTGGCCACGGTGAGTACAGTGGTACTTCACGATTGCTGAGATAACCGAAGGCTTTTCACCAAGATCGATACCCGCAACCGTCAGGTTACTTGCTGCATCCATTACATAGGCGTTACCTGCTAGACGTGCCAGTGGCTCTTCAACCCCTTCCATGCGACCAATGGGTTGTTTGAATTGACGACGAATACGAGCGTAAGCACCAGTTGCTAATGCTGCAGATTTAATACCACCGGTTGAGTTTGAAGGCAGTGTGATACCACGACCAACCGACAGACATTCAACCAACATACGCCAGCCTTGTCCTGCCATTTTCTGGCCGCCGATGATGAAATCGATAGGCACGAAGATGTCATCACCTTGAGTCGGACCATTTTGGAAAGGCACGTTGAGTGGGAAGTGACGGTTACCAATCTCTACGCCTTTCAAATCGGTAGGGATAAGGGCACAGGTGATGCCAAGGTCTTGCTTGTCACCAAGCAGACCTTCTGGGTCTCTCAGTTTAAAGGCTAAGCCTAAAACGGTCGCAACAGGCGCTAGAGTGATGTAACGTTTGTTCCAAGTTAGGCGCATGCCCAATACTTCTTCGCCTTGCCATTCACCCTTACACACCACGCCGTAATCTGGAATTGAGCCAGCATCTGAGCCGGCTTCTGGGCTAGTTAAGGCAAAACAAGGGATCTCTTTACCTTCGGCTAGGCGAGGTAGGTAGTGGTTTCTTTGTTCTTCTGTACCATAGTGTTGCAATAGCTCACCGGGACCTAACGAATTAGGGACGCCAACGGTTGAGGATAATACGCTAGAAACACCCGTTAGCTTCTGTAGAACTAACGACTGAGCGTAAGCTGAGAATTCTAAACCGCCGTATTTTTTCTTGATGATCATGGCGAAGAATTTATGGTCTTTTAGGTACTGCCAAACTTCTGGTGGTAAATCAGCAAGCTCATGTGTTACTTGGTAATCATTGACCATTTCACACACTGTATTGACTGGGCCATCTAAAAACGCTTGTTCCGCCTCAGAAAGTTTCGGATCCGCAATGTTTTGAAGCTTCTTCCACTCAGGCTTGCCTTTGAACAGCTCTGCTTCCCACCATACTGTGCCTGCTTCCAATGCCTCTTTTTCCGTCTGAGACATTGCTGGTAGAACCTTCTTAAACAAAGAAAGTGCTTTTTGACTAATCAGGGTCTGGCGAATGGTAGGTACAGCAAAGATCGCAACCGCTAACAGGTAGCAAAGCCAGCCAGTAACAGCCACGCCGCCAAGCAGTGTTAATGCTACCATTGCGCCGGTTAACACAATTAACGCACGGACCAGACTAACTCTATGGTAAAGACAGACGCCTAAGATGGCTGTCATGCCGAGTAGGGAGAGCAATATGTTCATGATCGATTTCCTTTTCAGAGATCACTTATTGTTATTAAGTTTAGGTAAGAGGTCTAACCAGTCAAGTGTAAACAAAATATTAAATATTTGTAAAACTCCAAAGTGAATAAAAAGTGATCTCAATAGAGTTAAAGTTCTAATTGTGAGAGGTTGGTGGTGAATATTTGGGCGGATCGACAGTGAGAGGTTAATTAAGATGGCAATCTTTGGGCTTAAGTGTCGACACTATTTCATGTTTGTGGGTAAACTCAGTGATAAAGAGGGGAAAACCCTCAATTCTCATTTCACGCACTTTAAGTTGCGTCAAAAAACATAAGAGATAAGCCAAATGTACCAAGACCTAATCAAAAGTGAATTGAACGAAGCTGCTGACGTTCTGAACAAGTTCTTGAGTGATGACCATAACATTGCTCAAATTGAAGCTGCTGCAAAAATGATTGCAGATTCATTCAAGCAAGAAGGCAAAGTGCTTTCTTGTGGTAACGGTGGTTCACACTGTGATGCAATGCATTTCGCGGAAGAGCTAACAGGCCGATACCGTGAAAATCGTCCAGGTTTTGCTGGTATTGCGATTTCAGATCCGAGTCACCTGTCTTGCGTGAGTAACGACTTTGGCTACGACCACGTATTTTCTCGTTATGTAGAAGCCGTGGGTCGTAAAGGCGATGTGTTGTTTGGTTTGTCGACTTCAGGTAACTCTGGCAACATCCTAAAAGCGATTGAAGCTGCTCAAGCTAAAGGGATGAAAACCATTGCGCTGACCGGTAAAGATGGCGGTAAAATGGCAGGTTGTGCTGATATCGAAATCCGAGTCCCACACTTTGGCTACGCTGATCGCATCCAAGAGATCCACATTAAGATCATCCACATTGTGATTCAGCTTGTTGAAAAAGAAATGGAATAATAGTTTTACAGACATTTGGAGCCTAGGTTTGTGGCTCCATTGGTTTAAATAGGGAGTAGATTAAACCATGTGTGAATTGCTCGGTATGAGCGCGAATGTGCCAACTGATATTTGTTTTAGCTTTACTGGCCTTATGCAGCGTGGAGGCAACACTGGTCCACATCGTGATGGCTGGGGTATTACTTTCTATGAGGGGAAGGGTTTTCGTACATTTAAAGACCCTAATCCTAGTTGTGAATCAAAGATCGCTGAGCTGGTTCAAAACTACCCAATTAAGAGCCAAGCTGTTGTCAGTCATATCCGTCAAGCTAACCGCGGTGGCGTTAATCTAGAAAATACTCACCCTTTCACTCGTGAGCTTTGGGGACGATACTGGACCTTTGCTCACAATGGTCAACTAACGGATTATGATGATCTGATTAGTGGTCGATTCAGACCTGTCGGTGAGACGGACAGCGAACTCTCTTTCTGCTGGTTGTTGAAACAACTTGAAGACCGTTTTCCTGAACCTCCTCAAGATATGGAAGGTATGTTTCGCTTTGTCGCTGAGTGCTGTGACCAGTTACGAGAGAAAGGTGTTTTCAATATGTTGCTCAGTGACGGTGAGTACGTGATGAACTACTGTACGAACCATTTATACTGGATAACAAGACGAGCTCCTTTTGGTAACGCGAGCCTGATTGATGAAGATGTTGAGATTAACTTCCAAGAAGAGACCACGCCTAATGATGTGGTAACCGTCGTCGCAACTCAGCCTCTAACAGACAATGAAGAGTGGTTTAGAATGAAGCCGGGTGAATACGCGCTGTTTCATTTTGGAGAGTTAATTGGCAACAACCACCAAGCGTTGGAAGATGTCGCTTATGCTCCGAAGAAGGTGGCAAGCCAAGCGCCTACTGAACCATTGAGCTAATCTAGTCGATACTATTATTTGTCCTGATTAAAAAAGGCCGCTTACTGTACTAATAAGTCAGTGAGCGGCCTTTTTGTTTTCTGTTTTTTAAGGCTTATTCTTCCGTGATTTACTCTGGGAGAACAACCTTATTAATTACTCTTCTGCGTAACCGTGATTGCCTAATACTTTACCGTCTAAGACAGCTTGCCCGTTTACCATCGATAAACGATCTTCGGCAAACCATTTACAGACCATAGGGTAAATGCAGTGTTCTTGAGTCAGTACTCGATTTGCTAACATGTCAGCATCATCATCTTCAAATACTGGCACCTTAGCCTGTAAGATCACTGGGCCACCATCGAGTTCTTCGGTAACAAAGTGAACGCTGGTGCCGTGTTCTTTGTCTTGCGCATCAATGGCACGCTGGTGGGTGTGTAGGCCTGGGTACTTAGGTAACAGAGAAGGGTGGATATTGATCATTTTCCCCGCGTAATGGCGAACAAACTCTGAACTCAGAATACGCATATAGCCAGCGAGTACGATTAGATCGGGTTGGTACGCATCGATCTGAACCATCAATTCATGATCAAACTCTTCACGGGAGTTAAATTCTTTTGGATTCACCGAGTGAGCGTCAACACCTGCTGATTTTGCACGCTCTAGACCAAAAGCATCCGCTTTATTTGAGAAAACGGCCTTAACAGAGGCGTCAATCGTGTGGCTGTCACAGGCACCCAAAATGGCTTGCAAGTTACTTCCGCTTCCTGAGACTAAAACGACGATGTTTTTCTTAGAGTGACTGTTATTCATAGAATGGCTGTTCTTCATAGAGTGGGTCATGCGATTGGTTAACCGAAGCATTTACAATGTACCTACATAAACTAAGGTTTTCTGCGGGCTAAATAGCAAAATGAGGACCATAAGGTCCTCATTGATTAACTAAGTAAGTGAGCGTATCACTTATTTGATTTCTACTTGCTCTTCGCCAGCTTCAGCGTTTGCGATCTCACCGATAACCCAAGCGTTTTCGCCTTCAGCTTTCAGCAGTTCAACAGCAGCGTCTGCTTGATCTTTAGGTAGAGCAACAACTAGGCCTACACCACAGTTGAAAGTGCGGTACATTTCAAATGTCTCCACGTTACCTTTCTCTTGTAGCCAGTTGAAGATAGCAGGCCATTCCCAGCTCTTGCCATCAATGACTGCTTTAGTACCTTCAGGAAGTACGCGTGGGATGTTTTCCCAGAAACCACCACCTGTGATGTGCGAGATAGCATGAATGTTATGCTCAGCAATCATCTTAAGTGCCGACTTGATGTAAATCTTAGTCGGTTCTAGTAGGTGCTCACCGATAGTGCGACCTTCTAGTTCTTCACTCTTATCAGCACCAGAAACTTCTAGGACTTTACGAATTAAAGAGTAACCGTTTGAGTGTGGACCACTTGAGCCAACAGCGATAAGTGCGTCACCTGCAGCTACTTTAGTGCCGTCAATGATGTCAGCTTTTTCTACAACACCAACACAGAAGCCAGCTACATCGTAGTCGTCGCCTTCGTACATGCCTGGCATTTCAGCCGTTTCACCACCGATTAGTGCACAGCCAGCTTGAACACAGCCTTCAGCAATACCAGAAACAACATCTGCAGCTGTATCTACATCTAGCTTACCTGTTGCGTAGTAGTCTAGGAAGAATAACGGCTCACCACCTTGAACGATTAAGTCGTTCACACACATTGCCACTAGATCGATACCAATGGTGTCGTGTTTTTTCAGATCCAAAGCAAGGCGAAGTTTAGTACCAACACCATCAGTACCTGAAACAAGTACTGGCTCTTTGTATTTCGTTGGAAGTTCACATAGGGCGCCAAAGCCACCAATACCGCCCATTACTTCAGGGCGACGAGTGCGTTTAACAGCACCTTTGATACGGTCTACTAGTGCATTACCTGCGTCGATATCAACACCAGCGTCTTTGTAGCTTAGAGAAGAAGTATTACCACTCACGGGATAGTCCTCGAACTTAAGTTGGATGTGAAAACGGCGCTATTCTAACAGGGCTTGATTACCAAGAGCAAACGTTTGCGCGGTTTTTTTTATTAGAATAAAGATTCTGAAATAACCCCACAGTTCGTGTATAATCTACAGGTTTGTTTAAATATTGCCGGAGTTGGAAATGAAAGTTGTTGAAGTGAAACACCCGCTAGTAAAACATAAAATTGGCCTGATGCGTGAAGGTGACATTAGCACTAAGCGTTTTCGTGAGCTAGCGACAGAAGTGGGTAGCCTTCTAACATACGAAGCGACATCAGATTTTGAAACTGAGCGTGTGACGATTAACGGTTGGAACGGTCCAGTAGAAGTTGACCAAATTAAAGGTAAAAAAGTAACTGTAGTGCCAATCCTACGTGCTGGTCTAGGCATGATGGACGGCGTTCTTGAGCACATCCCAAGTGCACGTATCAGCGTTGTTGGTATCTACCGTGACGAAGAAACGCTTGAGCCAGTACCATACTTCAACAAGCTTGCATCTAACATCGACGAGCGTATTGCTCTAGTGGTAGATCCAATGCTTGCGACGGGTGGTTCTATGATCGCGACTATCGACCTTATGAAAGAGAAAGGTTGTAAGCACTTTAAGATTCTTGTGCTTGTAGCGGCTCCTGAAGGTATCGCTGCTCTAGAAAAAGCGCACCCAGATGTTGAGCTGTACACGGCTGCAATCGATGAGAAGCTAAACGACAAGGGCTACATTGTTCCTGGTCTTGGCGATGCTGGTGATAAGATCTTCGGTACTAAGTAATTCAGTTTCGGTTTAAGTTAATTTAAAGAGTTTTTAAACTTAACTGAACCTGCTTAATTAGCCGTATAAATAAAAGGGAGAGCATTCGATGCTCTCCCTTTTTTGATCTTGTTAGGTTGTGATTCTTTTGAATCCAGCCTTACCGATAAATTAATCGATTTGAGCTTTGTCTACTACGGTGTTGTCGCCTAATTCTTCTGGAAGGACTAGGTTAAGTAGGATTGCCACGATACCACATAAGCTTACGCCCTGTAGGCTAAAGTCACCGATGCCAAATGCCATGCCGCCAATACCGAAGACTAACGTAATACCGACAATCACAAGGTTACGTGATTTGTGTAGGTCAACTTTGCTCTGAATTAGGGTGTTCAGGCCTACTGTTGCGATTGAACCAAACAGTAGAATCATGATGCCGCCCATTACAGGAACTGGAATCGTTTGAAGTAGAGCGCCTAGTTTACCTACCAATGCTAGAACAATCGCTGTTACTGCTGCCCAAGTCATGATTACTGGGTTGAATGCTTTCGTCAGCATTACCGCACCTGTTACTTCACTGTAGGTTGTATTGGGTGGCGCGCCCAGCATAGAAGCGGCAATCGTTGCCACACCATCACCAGTAATAGTGCGGTGTAAGCCTGGCTTCTTAAGGTAGTCTTTACCGGTTACGTTCGAGATAGCAAGCATGTCGCCCACGTGCTCAACAGCAGGTGCAATTGCCACAAACACCATAAAGAAGATAGCGTTGATGTTGAACTCTGGTGCCGTGAAGTTTGGTAGCGCTAACCAAGCTGCTTGAGCTACGGGGGTAAAATCAACGACACCGTATACCAAGCTCGTTACGTAACCCGCAACAATGCCACCAAAGATAGGCAATAATTTAAGGAAGCCTTTCGAGAAAACACTGATGACAATCGTCACTAGCAATGAAATAGACGAGATCCATAACGCGGCGTCTGCATCGATAAGTTGAACCGCACCATCGCCGGTTTTACCTAGCGCCATGTTTACTGCAACAGGCGCAAGACCTAAGCCGATAACCATGATCACAGGGCCAACCACGACGGGTGGAAGCAGTTTATGGATGAAGGCTACGCCACGCACTTTAATCAACGCGCCCATTAAGACATACACAACACCTGCTGCCATTAGGCCGCCCATGGTTGCACCGACACCCCAAGTTTGAATACCAAACATGATAGGCGCGATGAATGCAAAAGAAGACGCTAAGAAGATTGGCACTGAACGGCGTGTAATAAGTTGGAATAAAAGGGTACCGATACCCGCGCCAAAGAGTGCAACGTTGGGATCGAGTCCAGTCAGTAGCGGCACTAATACAAGCGCACCAAAAGCTACAAACAGCATTTGTGCACCTTGCAGAGCATTCTTCATGTTATGTCCTTAAAAATGGTCGTTATATGAAAAGTGAAAAATAAAATTCGCGGGATTCTATCACTTAGCAATCGATTGCCACACCAAATAGATCAAATTTATTTATCTTAGTGATATTTTATATTCGTCAAAGTTCGAAAAATTCAGTTTATAAGTGAGCGATTTATCATGGCCAGGTGATATTTTGTGGTTATTAAACACAGTGGGCGCTATCGACCTTGCCCCTCAATCCATAGTTGCTTATCATCTAGGCACAAGATTTGAATATTAGGATCAGTATGCGCTACATAGCATTGTTGTTGATGGGACTATTAGCCTCTCCGAGTTATGCATTAACTCAAGTAGATATCTTTAGTGCTGAAGTTGCGATTAACGCTGAAAACAAACAGCCAGAACAAGTGGCAAGAAATACCGGCATGGAGCAGGTTTTGATACGTGCGACTGGCCAAACTGATGTCGCTTCGAATGAGACGATTCAAAAGGCGATGCGTAAGAGTTCGCAGTACATGTCTCAAATGAGTTTTGGTGAAAGCAATGACCAATCAACATTGCGCATGCGTTTTAACGGCGCTCAAATCCGTTCGCTACTGACTCAAGCACAATTGCCGTATTGGCCTGATACTCGCTCAAATATCCTTGTTTGGCTGGTGGAAGAACAGAACTACGACAAGAATATTGTCTGGGAACACTCCAACTCACAATTAGCGGCAGGTTTACAAGCCAACGCAAAAGAGCGCGGTTTGCCTCTAACGCTACCAGTGGGTGATTTTGATGACATTACGGGTATTGCGACCTCTGATCTTTGGGGTAGCTTTGTTACACCAATCAGTAAAGCGAGTCAGCGTTACCCGGTTGATGCTGTTCTGGTGATAAAGGCTCAATCTTCAGGTCTACGTTGGACGCTATACGATCAAAAGCCAAACCAATTGACGAGTGCACCAAAATCGCCAGTCAGTGGTTCGCTATCGGGCAACAGCGCGACGACTTCTAAGAAACTTGTCGACCAAATCAGTAATTACTACGCAGGTAAAAGTGCGGTTACAGTAGCAAGTGAATCATCAGAGTCGATTTTAACGCAATTTATTAGCCTGAATAACGCACAAGGCTTCTTCCAATTGGAGAATGCACTTAAGCGTTTAAACTCGGTGGCAAGCTTAGATATTCTGAAAATTCAGAATAACGAAGTCACTTTCCGAATTCACTTATTGTCGACTCAACAAGAGTTTGAGCAAGAAGTGGAAAGCATTCGTCAAGTCGCAAAGGTTGAAGAATCTTATATTGAACCTGAAGTGAGCCCTGAATTTGAAACGCAAGACAACACCATGTCTGTAGGCGATGATTCAGCAGCTGTTACTGATACGACCCTGAACGATGGCGCAGAAGCGACGGCTAACGAAGCAGACCCAAGTGTTCAAGTCATCAAAGGTAGTGAGTTATCAACTGAAGCGGATGCTGAGCTAACGAATACGTCTGGCTCGGAAGAGCTAACAGTTGTTGCGCCAGTACATGCTAAGCCAAGCCTAGTATACGAATGGGTTCGCTAGTGATTGTATTCTGACATGACCGATTGAAATGAATTCATGAAAAAGCCCTGCAAGA
This sequence comes from Vibrio sp. 10N.222.49.A3, assembly GCF_041475145.1. Classification (NCBI taxonomy): domain Bacteria; kingdom Pseudomonadati; phylum Pseudomonadota; class Gammaproteobacteria; order Vibrionales; family Vibrionaceae; genus Vibrio; species Vibrio sp. 10N.222.49.A3. Next base: position 15,603 of record NZ_JBFRVM010000088.1, on the reverse strand, counting down.
GAAATCTCGCAGGGCTTTTTGTTTGTTGTCACTTTTTTCTCTTGATACTAGATCAGGACAACCTAATCCAGGTTACTGCTCGAACTTAGCTTTCTCGGTCTTTTCTACTTCAGAAAGGCGCTTAAGTTTGATGCCTAATTCTTTGGCTCGAAAGCGAGTAAATAAGATATTGCCCGCGAAGCCTAGAGTCGTCAGAAGCAGTTCTACAGCCGCTAATAAGCGCTCGCCACCGTCGACATACAAAATAGTTAATGCGTGTAGGAAGTAGAGCATTAAGACAAAGTTCGCCCAAGCATGCGTATAAGGTTTGCCTGCTAGAATGCCTGGTAATGGCAGTAACAGCGGTATAGCCCAAGCAATCGCAAGCGTTACATTACTTAGATGAGGGTGCGGCGAAAGTGTCATCTGCCAAGCAATCACCCAGAATAAAAGCGACAAGTTGCCCGCTAAAGCAAGGTAGCGGAATAGCTTGGTTGTGGGAGACATCGCCTTCTCTGGCATATACATCATTGAGAAATTCCCTTCTGGTTTATTGCGATGTGCGCTAGGCGTTTGCCTAGGTTTTGCGCCAACTCAATTTCATCTTTGCTTAATGAAGCGCTTTCTCCGGTACTACTCGCACCATAGGGTGTGCCACCAGTTTGAGTGGTGTGCAGCGCAGGTTCTGAGTAGGGGATACCTACTACTAACATGCCATGGTGAAGCAGTGGCAACATCATGCTTTGTTGTGTGGTCTCTTGCCCGCCATGCAGTGATGAAGAAGAGGTAAACACGCAAGCTGGCTTATCGATCAGATCGCCATTAATCCACAGTGATGTTGTGCTGTCCCAAAAGTGCTTCATAGGTCCAGCCATGTTGCCAAACCAAACCGGACTGCCTAGTGCTAAACCATCGCAAGAACGGAGCTCTTGCAATGTCGCGATAGGATCGGTCGGCTGATAACGCGAATTAGGCTGCTCTTCTGCTGTGTATACGTCGTTCACGGTTCTTAACATGGCTTCGCAGTTCGGGATAGATTCAACCCCTCGTGCAATTTGCCTTGCTAGCGCTCGTGTGTTGCCGTGGCGGCTGTAGTAGAGAACAAGAATGTTGATGCTCATATCGGCTTACAGAATCTCTAGCACTTGCTCTGGTGGACGACCAATCTTTGCTTTGTTGTTCACAACAACAACAGGGCGTTCAAACAGTTTTGGATTTGTCGCCATTGCTGAGAATAGATCTTCATCGGTAACAGATGCATCGCCAAGATTAGCCTCTTTGTAATCCGCTTCTTTGGTGCGCATCATTTCGCGAACATTGTCAAAACCAAGCTGCGTGAAAAGCACTTTAAGTTGCTCGATAGTTAAAGGCGTATCTAGGTATTTGATAACTTCTGGCTGTACGCCGTTTGCTTCAAGCAGTTCGAGAGTTTGACGGCTCTTTGAGCAGCGTGGGTTATGATAAATCACGACGGACATGGTTCTTCCTCATTATTATTTTTGATTTAATTGTTCAGTTGAAGCAATTGTTCAGTTGAAGCCACTTGAGTGGCTTCTTTACTATGTAACGTTGAGCTTTCTTTTTCTTCTGACAACGAACCGCTGCCAATAAATACACTTACTGTAACGACAAGAAGCGTTCACGCTGAATCATTAGTTGATCAATTCGGGCGTCGTAACGTGCTTGTTTTAGGCTGCCGAGCTCTGCGATTTGACTAGCCTGCGTATAGTACTGAATCGCTTTGTTCCAGTTGGCTTGCAGTGCCAAGATCTCTGCACGAGCAGCCAGTTCTTCGTCGCTATTACCAAGGCTTGTATTTACTTTTGAAAGTAGGTGCCAGCCGTTGGTGTCGTTCGGGTTATCGTGCGTGTAACGTTGCAATACGCGAACGGCTTCCTGTAGGTCTTCATTTTCAATCAGTGCATTGGCGTAGTTAATGGTCAGAACTGGGTTGTTTGGTTGACGAACCAGTGCCGATTTAAGTTCCTTAATCGCAATCTCAGGCTGCTTCTTCTCGATGTGAAGATCCGAAATGGCATCTAGATAAAACAGGTTGGTTGGATCGCTGTTGATGAGCTTGGTCAGAATCGGCTCAGCTTTATCTAATTTTTTAGAATCTAAGTAAACCAGTGCTTGGCCATACTCTAATGATGGAACCAAGGCTTTAGGTGCTTTTTTCAGCTTGCGTTCAAACCAGTCCAAGGCCGCATCATTGTTGATTCCCGCATAGCGCGCGACAATGCGAGCTCTTGCTAGATGGTAATCCAGTGATGGAGCCAGTTTAAGTGGCGGATAGCTGCGAGCGCGAGCGCGTGAATCGGTGATTCGATCTTCTGGTAATGGGTGAGTCAGCAGCATTGGGGGTGGTGTGCTTGCATAGCGGTATTCATCAGCCAAACGACCGAAGAAACGCGGCATCGCATTCACATCGAACCCTGCTTTCGCCAGTGTATTGATACCAAAGCGGTCAGCTTCTTTTTCATTACTACGAGTGTAGTTGATCTGGCTCTGCATGTTACCAGCGGTTGTGGCAGTTAGAGCTGCGATACCTGCTTCAGGTGCTGCAATGGCCAATAATACAGAGGCTGCTAGCGCTGCGATGGTTGCTGGAGAACGACGAGCTTGATCTTCCATACTACGCGCTAAGTGACGTTGGGTAACGTGCGCGATTTCGTGCGCCAATACTGAAGCCAACTCACTTTCAGATTGTGCATGCAGGAACAGACCTGAGTGCAAAGCAACATAACCACCAAAGAATGCAAAGGCGTTGATGTTGCGGTCTCGGATCATAAAGAACTGGAAAGGTGTCTTTACATCATTCGCGCTTGCGACAAGACGGTGGCCAAGCGTATCAATGTACTGGTTGAGAACCGGGTCGTTTACGATAGGCTGGCTGCTTCTGATGATGCGCATGTAGGCATCACCATAGATAAGTTCTTGGTCGATAGTGAGGGTGCCGCCAGCAGCGGTGCCGATATCGGGTAGCTCCAAACTGTTGGTATTCGCCAACGTTGGGGTGCTTAATGTAGCTGCGATGCATAAGCAAGCAATTGAGCGAGCGCGTTTAAACATATTAGTCAGTAATACTCCGTTTCTTCTGACAGTAAGACAAGTGCAATGCAAATTGGTTCTTTATCTGATGTAACCTTTGCCGAGTGCGTGCGCTATCATGAAGGAAGATGAATGAATGATGGCGCGTTTTCAAAAACAGATTACAATACGACCCTTATAATAAGCATCGAGCTCAAGAATGACACCTAATATTCTAGATTTACGCCAAGAGCGCTGTCCAATGGCACTATTATTAGCCAAGCGTCACAGTGTAAAGTTAGAAGTAGGGCAATCATTGTCAATTTATGTCTCTGATAACAGCTCAATGAAAGATATTGTTACTTTTTTGTCTAAGCAAGCCTATGACGTCATCACTGAGGTTTGCTCTAATTACTATCATCTCCTCGTCACTAAAAAGGAATTGCAGTCAGATGCTTGAAATGGTCAATCGTTGGTATAAACGACGTTTCTCTGATCCCCATGCTGTCAGTTTGGTTGCCATCATTCTCTTCGGCTTTATTACGATCTACTTCTTTGGTCATCTCATCGCGCCATTGTTGGTGGCTATTGTATTGGCTTATTTACTTGAGTGGCCGGTTACCCAACTCCAAAGACTTGGTGTTCCAAGAACCCCTTCAGTGATGTTGGTGATCTTAATGTTCTTTAGCGTGATGTTGCTGGCGCTGTTTGGTTTAGTGCCTACCATTTGGGAGCAAGTGGGTAATCTCATCAATGATATTCCAAGCATGTATGGCGGCTTACAGAAGTTCATCGCGACGATTCCCGAGCGCTATCCTGAGTTAGCAAACTTGCAGATCGTTGAATCGATTGTGTCTAACGCGAAAAACAAAGCATTAGGCTTTGGTGAAAGTGTTGTTAAAGGTTCTTTAGCTTCTCTTGTGAGCTTGGCTACGCTTGCGGTTTACTTGATTCTTGTGCCGTTGCTGATCTTCTTCTTACTAAAAGATAAAGAAGAGATGATCAGCATGGCGAGTGGTGTGTTGCCTAAAAACCGTCGTCTAGCGACCAAGGTTTGGGTTGAGATGAACCAACAAATCTCGAACTATATTCGCGGCAAGGTACTTGAGATCTTGATCGTCGGTGGTGTCAGCTACGTGACCTTTGCGATTCTAGATTTACGTTATTCAGCTCTGCTGGCTGTCGCGGTTGGCTTCTCGGTACTGATTCCTTATATCGGTGCGGCAGCTGTGACCGTTCCAGTTGCGATTGTTGGCCTGTTCCAGTGGGGATTAGAGCCTCAGTTCTACTGGCTGTTATTGGCTTACGGTATTATCCAAGCGCTAGATGGCAACGTGCTCGTTCCTGTTCTGTTCTCTGAAGCCGTGAACCTACACCCAGTAGCGATTATTGTAGCGGTGTTGGTGTTTGGCGGACTGTGGGGATTCTGGGGCGTATTCTTTGCTATCCCGCTTGCTACGCTGGTGAAAGCGGTTTGGAATGCTTTACCGAGTCATGCTCTCGACGATGACCCTGAGCATCAATCGTAATTGAAGATCAATACAGTTGAGTAAGTATTAAAAAGGCCGAATATCCATGATATTCGGCCTTTTTGTATTTGGATTAGTCAATTGTGAACTTAGATCATCTAGGTATGAAATTAGGTCATCAATTCACTAGAAACAACATTAAGCTTCTGGATTGAAGTAGTCTAGAACCACTTCGTGGTGAGTCTTAGTCTTGAACTTGTTGAAGACGTGTTCAATCTGACCTTCTTCATCAATTAGGAAGCTAATACGGTGCAGACCGTCGTACACTTTGCCCATGAATTTCTTCTCTCCCCAAACGCCAAACTGTTCAGCAACGCTGTGGTCTTCATCAGATAGCAGTGTGAAGTTTAGAGATTTCTTCTCGACGAAATTTGGTAGGCGTTTTACTGGATCAACACTCACACCAAGAACAACCACATTTAGGTCATCAAGTTGTGCTTTGATATCACGCAGGCCTTCAGCTTGCACAATACAACCTGGAGTCATTGCTTTTGGGTAAAAGTAGAACAGGATTTTTTTACCCTTGAAGTCACCAAGAGATACGATATTGCCATCTTGATCTGGGAGAGAAAAAGCAGGTGCTGGAACACCAGCCGTTAGCGTATTCATGACATTTCCTTTTTAGAGACTGTTTTTAATAAAGTTGAGCGAGCCTTGTACGGATAGGCTCTGACACAGCGCGTCGAATTCTTCTTGTAGCTGCATCAAATTACATTCTGATTGCACAGAAGCGGTAATAGAGATATGGAATTGGTCGTTGTCGAGCTGAACTTTAGATTTATTGATGGTTCGGGCGCTCAGCGAGTCGAGTCCTATGTTGCGGTCAGCAAAGAACTGAGTGAACTGCTCGGTAAGGCCGATTTTATCTTCTGACTCAACGAACACCTCTACTGTGTAAGAGTTCTCAATCACATCATGAGTTGAGGTTCGCTTCATAATCGTAATCAAGTCGTGCTCTTGTCCAAGCAAGGGCAAGGTGGTTTCAACGCGGGTGATGTTGTTTGCCTTTCCAGACAGCAGCATGATAAGCGTAAATTCTTCGCCAAATAGAGCGATACGGCTATCAATAATGTTACAGCCTGATTGGGTGACTAAATGAACCACTTGGTTGCATACACCTGGGCGATCTGTGCCCACAGCTGTGATTACTAGATGTTGAGTCATAAAATCACGTCTCTTTATATTCCATTGATTCATGCATGTTAGCACAGTTAGCTCGTGGAATAAGCGTGCGTACGGGGCTTTTTATGAGGCACCTTGCTTCTAACATGCAACCAATGATAAGAATATCGAGAGCGTTAAAAAATGAGATTGAGCGGTGAGAGCACAGCTTACTTGTTACTGACATCCAGTGCTGTGCTATCCGCTAGATTGAGCGCAGGTTACCCAAATTCTCGGTAGAACGCCGTTAGAAGTCGTTTTACCTCAAACATACGACAATATTTAATGCAGATGTTGCCGGTAAGCCACTTTAATGTCTTGTGTTTATTGATTGGCTTACAGTAACATGCAAAAAGAATAAATTAAGGGAGATAGACATGTTTTCAGGAAGTATCGTTGCGCTAGTTACGCCATTTAATACAGATGGTGAAGTGGATTTCGACAGCCTTAAAAAGTTAGTTGAGCACCATGTTGCTGCAGGTAGTGATGGTCTGGTTGCGGTTGGCACAACAGGTGAGTCTTCAACACTCACTATTGAAGAGCATGTCAAAGTCGTCAATAAGATCGTTGAATTTGCTGATGGTCGTATTCCCGTTATCGCTGGTACAGGTGCAAATGCAACTCACGAATCTGTCCTATTCAGCCGTTTGCTGAATGGTTCTGGTATTGCTGGTTGCCTGAGCGTAACGCCTTACTACAACAAACCGACTCAAGAAGGTTTGTACCAACACTACAAAGCGATTGCTGAAGTCAGTGACGTTCCACAAATCCTATACAATGTACCAGGTCGTACTGCTGTAGACTTGTTACCCGAAACGGTTGCTCGCCTTGCTGAGATCGAAAACATCGTTGCACTTAAAGATGCGACGGGTGATCTCGACAGAATTGCAATTCACCGTGAACTTTGTGGCGAAGATTTTATCTTACTAAGTGGTGATGACTTAACAGGTCTAGAATTTGTTAAGCGTGGTGGCGATGGCGTGATATCTGTAACAAACAATGTTGCAGCCGCTGATATGGCAACCATGTTCAAGTTAGCGAAAGAAGGCAAGTTTGAAGAAGCAGAAGCGATCAATGAGCGTTTGATGCCTCTACATAAGAATTTGTTCGTTGAGTCCAACCCTATTCCCGTAAAATGGGCGGTTCATAAAATGGGTCTGATTGCTGAAGGTGGCTTACGTCTACCGTTGACTGAATTGTCAAAGCCAGCTCAACCCGTTGTTGCTCAAGCAATGACTGAAGCGTGCATTTACTAAAAACGTATGAAGTAATGCCGAAGTGAACCTTCGGCATTTAGGAGTATAAATGAAGTATTCTCACCAGCTATTGATTGGATCACTGGCTGTTTTCGTTCTTACAGCATGTTCTGGCAGCCCGACTCAACGTCGCCAAGCCAAAGATGATTTCGAATACTTAGAAACACCTGAGTTTTCACAATGGCAGCTGCCTGAAGATGCTCAACCTCAGTTCTATCCAAATTTTGACATCCCAAGTGGTGAGTTCAGTGGTGGTACAGGCCGTGAAGTGGATATTCGTCCGCCGCAACAGGTTCTTGAGCTGATCCCAGGTGCTCGAGCTGAACGTCAAAATGGTGAAGTGACACTATGGCTTCTTCGTGCTGAAGAGGCAGACCGCGTGTGGCAAACGGCTGTAGATATGCTGGCACAACGTGGCATTGGTATTCGTGAACAGTCAGAAAACGATATTGAGACCGATTGGGTTACTTGGGTTTCTGAAGATGAAGAAGTAGAGATCGGCAGTCGCTACTCTATCTCTCGTTTCCAAGCGAACAACCGCCATGGCTTCAAGATCAACCTTATCGATTGGCGTGAAGGCTCTGAAGAGAAGCCGGTATCGGCAACCAATAAGGAGCGTTACAACGCGTTCTTAACGAACCTAGTGATGGCTAAGTACGATGAAAACCTTCGTGCTGAAGCGGCGTTGAAAGCACAAGCGCTGGTTAAACGCATTCCAATCTCAATGGGTGCTGACCGCAGTGGCTTCCCTGTGATCATTGCTCGTACTCCATACAATGTATTGTGGCAGCGTTTGCCTACCTTGCTACCGACGATGGGCTTTGAGCTTGAAGAGCGTAACCAGTCTCAAGGTACTGTAAAAGCTAAGTATGCTGCGCCAGATGATGAATTCTGGGAAACAATTGGCCTACAACCCATTGATTTGGCTCCAGGCACTTACACTTTCTTGTTTGGTGATCTTGGTAACCGTACGTCAATTAACGTAACGGATGCATCAGGTAAGCCAGTAGAAGAAGAGCTACTGAAGTCAATGGTACCGGTACTAGCACATGTTGCTGACCAAACCAAAGATGACAAAGAAGCTGATGCAGAGTAAGTAAGCTGAATGAGCATAGCTGAAAAACCACAGAGTAAGTCATATCAGCCCTGTGGTTAGCTAAAGCCAATAAAAAAGAGGACACATTGTGTCCTCTTTTTTGTATTCGTTGATTAGTCGTCAGCGGATTATTAACAAATTAGATTGGCTCCTTAGAGCTACAAAATTAAGCGTCCTTGTTGTCCGTAGACTCATCTTTTTGAGCTTTCTCTTGGTTCTGTTTATCCAATTGATTGAGCTTGTCTAAGTCTTTCTCTGTTTTGTTACGACCAGTCAGATCCATATTGGCGGTCTGTTTGAGCGCAGCAATATTACCCACCACAACGCTAACCACGATGATGATGATAACCCAAGGGTTTGTAAGCCACTCTAACATAAGCGCTCCTAATGACTGATATTCGCCACGAAGCGCGCATAGATCTCGTCTAGCTGCTCCGCAATAATTTCATACCCTAATATTGGCTTAGATTGGAGTTGCTTGCCAAGTAAAGTGGGAGATAACTGTGATAAACACAACTGTGAAACTTTACGGTGGCTTATATGCCAAGGTTCTATCGCCACACCACCAAGGTCTTGGCTGTAAGGAAAGAAGAATCCAAACTGAGATGCGTTGGCAGACAGCCATTGGTAAAACACTTGCTGGTGGCCAGTGAGGTATTCCCATGGTTCCAGTTGTAGCTGAGTCCCCTCAGGTAAGTGATTACGAGCAAAGACATCAAAGTCACAACCCCAATGGTGACGACTCGCTCCGGGAAGCGCAGACCACCTAAGAATCGCCGACAACTTTTGATGTTCACTGAGTGTTGAAGCATCCAGTGGTTGGCTTTCTGAGTCTAATATCGGTGCTTCACCAGAAAACTTGCGGTTCCAAATCAGAGATTGCCTTTCATAGTCGCGAAAGCCACTGGCAATCTCCATTTTAAAACCAGCGACTTGAGCAGCTTCAATCAAGTTGTTCAGTTCATCTTTGACATCACTGTGGACCAAGAAGGTCTTGGTGCCAATCAGGCTAGGTTCCAGATGAGAATCTGATTGTCCGGTAAGCTGCTCTGGTGTCATAACGCGTCTCTCAATAATTAGATGCTATCAATCGCTGATCAAAGAACTATTTAGCGAACAGGTTCACTAGTGTTCTTTCGTACATGTCGGTTAGTTTCTCTAAATCAGCCACTTTCACGCACTCGTTAACCTTGTGAATGGTTGCATTCACAGGGCCTAGTTCTACCACTTGTCCTTTCATGCGCGCAATAAAGCGTCCGTCAGAAGTACCACCTGTGGTAAGCAGTGCCGGCTTGACATCATTCACGTGACCTACTGCATCGACAATAGCATCAAGCAACGAGCCTGCGTCGGTTAAGAACGGGTCGCCATTGAATGTCCATTTTAAATCGTATTCGAAATCGTACTTGTCGAGTGTATTTGTGATTCTTTCAACGATGATGTCGTTGTTTAACTCTGTGCTAAAGCGAAGGTTAAACTGAACATTAAATTCACCAGGAATCACGTTTGATGCGCCAGTGCCCGCACTTACATTTGGGATCTGGAAGCTGGTTGGTGGGAAATAATCATTACCTTTGTCCCACTCGGTCGTCGCCAATTCATTGATCGCAAGCAGAGAGCTGTGTACCGGGTTGTTCGCAAGGTGAGGGTAGGCAACGTGACCTTGTGTGCCTTTAATCGTTAGATCGCCAGTGATAGAACCACGACGGCCGTTCTTTACGACATCACCTACGTACTCAGTACTTGATGGTTCGCCAACAATACACATGTCGATGTTCTCACCACGAGCCATCAATGCTTCGACAACGCGCACTGTCCCGTTGATGAACGGGCCTTCTTCATCTGACGTGATAAGGAAACCGATTGAGCCTGTGTGATCAGGGTGCTTAGCAATGAACTGTTCTACAGCCACAACCATTGAAGCCAGAGAACCTTTCATATCTGCCGCGCCGCGACCGTGTAGGAAACCATCTACGATAGTCGGTTCAAATGGCTTAGTGTTCCACTGCTCAATTGGGCCTGCAGGTACAACATCAGTGTGACCAGCAAAAGCAAATAGGGGGGCTTCGGTACCACGGCGAGCCCAGAAGTTCGTCGTATCTTCAAATACCATCACTTCGATTTCGAAACCTAGCGCTTTTAAGCGTTCAATCATCAGGTCTTGGCAGCCTGCATCTTCTGGTGTTACCGATTGACGGCTGATTAGGTCTTTTGCCAGAGCCAAAGTTGGGCTGTCTGTCATCCTTGAGTTCCTTGTTTAAATTAAACGTCTAGTCATTAATTTTTAGGGCGCAGATTCAATGATCAACGTCCGTTGTCTGTCTATGTAAATAATACGCTTTAAGCAAAAATAGCCGCGTATTGGTCGGCTTTAAATCCGATGTGAAGCTTACCCTCAACTTTCAATATTGGACGCTTAATCATTGCCGGTTGTTCAACAAGCAGAGCAACGGCTTTTTCTTCCGTTAGCGTGTCTTTTTGCTCTTGAGAAAGTTGGCGGTAAGTCGTACCACGTTTGTTTAACACAAGCTCCCAACCAAGCTCTGAACAGAAGCTTGTTACTAACTCTTCAGTGATGCCTTGTTTGCGATAATCGTGAAATTCGAACTCGATACCTTCAGCTTCTAGCCATTTTTTTGCTTTTTTGATGGTGTCGCAATTCGGAATGCCAAACATAGTGATAGTCATTATTCTTCCTTTGGGTGATTTTATTTCGTTGTTATGAGTTGAATCCTATCAGGAAGCGGCAATTCAGACAAAATAGAGTGAGGAATATTTCATAGAGTGAAAAAAAACAGTAAGAAAATGTCACTATTGGAGACTTATTGATCAGCCTCAACATGTTGTCAGCAAAAAAAGAAATAATTGAGTTGCACATATATAGGAGGTGTCAATGGAGTTGAGTCCTGTTTTTGCAAGGCGGCTATATTTAGCATTGTTAGTGGAAAGCCTTGATAGGCCAAATGTGCCTAAACTCATCGAAAAAACGGGGTGGCCTCGTCGTACTATTCAAGATGTACTCAAGGCGTTACCGGGGATCGGTATTGAACTTATGTTTGTTCAAGATGGGCGACGTCATAATGATGGCTATTACCAATTATCCGACTGGGGGCCATTTGACAGTCAATGGGTTATCCAGCGTAAAGGCGATATAGCAACAAGCCTTGGATTTAGTGCATAAGCCAGCGAGAGCTGGCTTTCTTCTTTCTACTCCTTACCGATTAGCGATAAGTCGAATTAGCGACACCGATAAGCGGTGCCCAACATGGTTACGGAAGTCGCAAAATCTTGGGGAAGTGTGAAAATTACGGTGTCCGCACCTAATCCAATAGCATTGGACTTTAGCTCATTCATTGCGCCTTGAATCAGAGTGTCGTTCGGGTAAAACAGGTAACTATACCAGTGGCCTTCGCTGCCGGTGACTTCCCCTTTATATTCGCACTTGTTGATATCAATCAGTCCGTGGTAATCCATTTGTACTTGGTCAGATTCGCTATGTGGGACTGTTGTCGGTGTCGTGCACCCGACTAATATGCCTGTCATAGATAAAGCGACTAATTCCTTTTTCATACATTTATCCTGCTATTTCATCAAATAAATCGCGAAACCTACCCAGCTTGCGATCAATAGTAACCACGGCAATTTGCTGGCGTGATTTGATGTTGTTTCAACAATTGTGTCTACATTGTTCTCTTCGTCTAGATTAGTTTGTTGAGTTTGCTTCTCTTTCTGTACGCGTTTTCTTGCTTTATCGGCTTGGCGGCTGCGTTCTTTTTGCTGTTTCTTATAAAGTGCGATGCCTTTTTCGATACCTTGAGCAATTAATTTTGTTTGTTCTTTGGTTTGAGCTGGCTTTTGCGTCGCTTTGGCTATCTTCAGTGCTTCTTGTTGAGATTCAACAGACGGTGTATTAGTTTTCTTTTTCATACTGAGTTCGACAATTAAAACGGATTAACCAATAAGATAACGCAAACCTAGTTAAGTATGAATGATTTGCGTTAAAGTGTTGGTTTGAAAACAAGTGAAAGTGAGAGTTGTGCGGTACTCCATAGAACAATACGATAAACACGGCTTTTTGAAAGCCCCAATCTTATTATGGTTAGGTTGGCTGTTTCTTGCGAAAGCTTTGGTCGTTTTCATTGTTGCGGGCGCAAGCCGAGAGTCGGGAACGGATATTCTTGAGACCATCTATCCAGACCACCAGATGTTTTATGTCGGGATTGCGTTGAGTGTCCCTAGTTTGTTATTGATGTGGTTGTTTGGACTAAGATCTCCAGATAGAAAGCGCCTTAACAAAGTCGTGTCATGGGGACGTTGGGTTACCATGATGGCTATCTTGGCACAGGGCTCCCACACAATTTATTTAATCTATTTGGATAACGGATGGTTCCGTTGGTCAAATGCTATCACCCTATTATTGCTCCTCTGGTTAGCGCTTTATTTAACCAATAGCCATGCCGCTAGGGATTGCTTTAAAGTGGTTGAGCACGAAGACTGATTCTCATCAAAACATTTGTACCATTCACAATTATACTTAGAAGCTAAAACTGGAAGGAATAATCTATGCTTAATGTTTCAAATGAGCAGCCTAACGTTCAAAGTGCTATTTTGCCTGAAGCTGGGCCTTTCGCTCTTTATGTTCAATTTAAAGTGAACGCTAATACTGCTAATGTACTAGCAGAAATTCAGAAGCTTCCGACTCTAATCGACGAGCTAAACCAAACTCAACCTGATGCGAACCTAACGGCGTCGATAGCGTTCTCAAAAGCTTTTTGGGATAAGTTCGAGCAAGCTGCTCCCTCTGATCTAATTGATTTTCCTGCGCTTGGTGAAGGTGATATCACAGCACCGAGCACACTGTCTGATGTTTTGATTCACTGTCATTCAAACCGACATGATCTGCATTTCTTCATCCTACGTAAATTGCTATCTGAAGTAGCGGCAGACGTTGAAGTAGTGGATGAAACTTACGGTTACCGTTTCCTAGACTCACGTGACATGACTGATTTCGTTGATGGCACTGAAAACCCGAAAGACGCGCAGCGTGCTGAAGTGGCGATTGTGCCTGAAGGTGAATTCGCAGGTGGTAGCTACGTAATGGTGCAACGTTTTGTGCATAACCTGCCTGCTTGGAATAGATTAAACGTATCGGCGCAAGAGAAAGTGGTTGGCCGTACCAAGCCAGATTCAATCGAGCTAGACGATGTTCCAGCGGCGTCTCACGTTGGCCGTGTGGATATCAAAGAAGAAGGCAAGGGCCTTAAAATTGTTCGTCATAGCCTACCTTACGGCACAGCAACAGGCGATCACGGTTTACTGTTCATCGCTTACTGTAATGTTCGTCATAATTTTGATGCGATGTTAGAGAGTATGTACGGCGAAACAGATGGCAAAACAGACCAACTGCTTCGCTTTACTAAAGCCGTCACTGGCGCTTACTACTTTGCTCCTTCAGCTGAGATGTTGAGTGCACTAACGATTAAGTAAGTCGTCTCAAATAGAATAAACAAAGGGAGCCTCATTGCTCCTTTTTTTTAAAGTTTTATATAAATAGGTCGATACAAGAGCAATCGTAAGTTTTATTCATCTTTTTGCAAGTGAAGGTCTATGGCTATAACTGTTAATACGAATGTTTCAGCATTAGTGGCTCAGAGGAATCTCTCTAATGCCAATAACATGCTGAATCAATCTTTGGAGCGCTTGGCTTCAGGGAGTCGTATTAATAGTGCAAAAGACGATGCTGCTGGCTTACAAATCTCTAATCGATTAGAAGCACAGATGAGCGGCATCGATGTTGCGGTTCGAAATGCTAACGACGGTATCTCCATTATGCAGACAGCAGAAGGGGCGATGAATGAAACCACCAATATCATGCAACGCATGCGAGACCTGTCACTGCAAGCGACTAATGGTTCGAATAGCCAATCGGAAAGGACGGCTATTCAAGAAGAAGTAACCGCCTTAAATGATGAGCTAAACCGAATTGCGGAAACCACTTCATTTGGTGGGAAAAAGCTCCTTAACGGTAGCTTTGGTAGCTCGTCATTTCAAATCGGTGGCAGCTCTGGTGAGGCGGTGCAGATAGGTTTGAAAAACATGCGCACCGATGATATCAACATGGGCGGCTTTAGCTATGTTGCTAATAGTTTGGCAAATGATTCGTGGGAAGTTAAATCCAACCAGAATGATATGAAGATGGCGTTTACCGATCGTTTTGGTCAGCTTCAAGAGATCAACATTAATGCCAAGGCGGGCGATGACATTGAAGAGCTAGCGACTTATATCAATGGTCAAACGGATCTGGTTTCGGCTTCCGTCAATGATGACGGGCAGCTTCAGATCTACATGTCAGGCGAAGACACGGCAGGCACGATCTCTTTCTCAGGCTCATTAACCAGTGAGCTTTCGATGTCGGCGGGTTATTACGAGTCAGTCGATGATATTAATGTCACTGATGTTGGGGGAGCACAGCGCGCCGTGTCTATTTTGGATACAGCGATGAAGTATGTTGATAGTCACCGTTCTGAACTCGGGGCGATGCAAAACCGCTTTGACCATGCGATTAATAACCTTGAAAATGTTCATGAGAACTTGGGGGCATCAAACAGTCGAATCAAAGATACAGACTACGCCAAAGAAACCACTCAAATGCTCAAACAACAAATACTGCAGCAAGTCAGTACCACTATTTTAGCTCAAGCTAAGCAAGCGCCGAACTTAGCTTTAACGCTGCTAGGCTAATAAATTAGGTTAATTCTTATAAAGGTATTCTCGGTTAACTCAAGTCCTTTGGTTAATTAAAATACAATATTTCCCCCGGCTGACTTTTCGACAACTTTAGCCTTTTTCTCATCTTTTTTTGATAATTTCACTGCCAGTCACGCTTTCTTATCCTTTCTCGCTATTTCTTTAATTTTGTTGCTTTTTTTCTAAAGGTTTCAGCATTCACGCCGTTATTAAAAGTAACTTAGAGATAACTACTTGGTTTTCCGAGACGTCGGAAGCCGCTATACCGGAAAATCAATTGGAGAAATCACCATGGCAGTGAATGTAAATACCAACGTATCAGCAATGACAGCACAACGTTACCTAAACAGTGCAAACAGCGCTCAACAAACATCAATGGAACGCCTATCTTCAGGTTCTAAAATCAACAGCGCAAAAGATGACGCTGCTGGTCTGCAAATCTCGAACCGTTTGAACGTTCAGAGCCGCGGCCTTGATGTTGCTGTACGTAACGCGAACGATGGTATCTCTATCGCTCAAACAGCAGAAGGTGCGATGAATGAAACATCAAACATTCTACAACGTATGCGTGATTTGTCTTTGCAATCAACAAACGGTTCAAATACCAAATCTGACCGTGTTGCAATCCAAGAAGAAGTTACAGCACTGAACGATGAACTAAATCGTATTGCTGAAACAACCTCTTTTGGTGGCAACAAGCTGCTTAACGGTACTCACGGTACTAAGTCATTCCAAATTGGTGCAGACAATGGTGAGGCAGTAATGCTTCAACTGAAAGACATGCGCTCTGATAACGACCAGATGG
>NZ_JBFRVM010000087.1:0-37148 GCF_041475145.1 Vibrio sp. 10N.222.49.A3 | reverse complement strand
TTAACTGATCGGCATTAACGCATCGGCGTTCCTTTTTTATTATCGGTTTATTAATTCAGAAATGATTAACAAACAACCTTAACTGCCAAACCACCTTGAGAAGTCTCACGGTATTTAGCGTTCATGTCTTTACCGGTTTCTAGCATTGTTTCGATAACTTTATCTAGAGAAACAGTCGGAGCAGAAGAACGACGAAGTGCCATACGAGTTGAGTTGATTGCTTTAACTGCAGCAATACCGTTACGCTCGATACATGGAACTTGTACTTGGCCAGCAACTGGGTCACACGTTAGACCTAGGTTGTGCTCCATGCCGATTTCTGCAGCCATACATACTTGCTCTGGGCTACCACCCATAAGCTCAGCAAGACCAGCAGCAGCCATAGAACATGCCACACCAACTTCACCCTGACAGCCAACTTCAGCACCAGAGATAGAAGCGTTACGCTTGTAAAGACCACCGATCGCGCCAGACGCTGCGAAGTAACGGATGTAATCTTTCTCTGTCACTGTTTGGATGAACTTATCGTAGTAAGCCAATACAGCAGGGATGATGCCACACGCGCCGTTTGTTGGTGCCGTTACTACACGACCGCCCGCTGCGTTTTCTTCGTTTACTGCGAAAGCAAACATGTTCACCCAGTCAACAACCGTCATTGGATCGTTAGTTGTTTTTTCTGAAGTGATCAGCTGTTGGCGAAGTGCTGCTGCACGACGAGGTACACGCAGTGGACCAGGCAGGATACCTTCAGTATTCATACCGCGATCCATACACTCACGCATCGTTTTCCAGATGTTAGCGAAGTAAGTGCGAGACTCTTCGTCTGAGTGGAAAGCCGCTTGGTTTTTCATAACCAGTGTACTGATAGAAAGACCACTTTCTTTACACTGATTAACCAGCTCTTCCGCTGTTGTGAATTCGTAAGGTGCTTTAATTGGGTTTTCTTCTTCTTTGCCGAAGTTCTCTTCGTCAACGATGAAACCACCACCAATTGAGTAATACGTTTTTGAATATGCGACTTCGTCATCAACCCAAGCATGAATGCTCATGCCATTCTCGTGTAGAGAAAGGTTGCTAGTGTGGAAGTTCATTCCGCCGTCGCGAGGGAACGAAACAGTATGACAGTGCATACCGACAGGTAGACGTTCAGTTTCTTCTACTCGAGCAATGAAGCCTGCAATAGAATCGATATCAACACGCTCAGGAGTATTGCCAGCAAGACCCATGATGATTGCGATATCTGTGTGGTGACCTTTCCCTGTCAGTGATAGTGACCCATATACGTCCACGGTGATTTTAGTGATGTCGCGCAATTTTCCCATTGAACGTAGGTCATCAATAAATTCTTTACCCGCTTTCATTGGTCCAACTGTATGTGAGCTCGATGGACCAACACCGATTTTATAGATATCAAATACACTAATCATAGCGATTACCTCAAAAAGAGAGCCTCCCAAGGGGAGTAGGGAGGCTCATTTATTATCATTATATTTTTTGTCTAACCTCGCCATATAAGATGAATGTCATCTTATAAAAAGGGCTTGAGATTAAAGAGCGCCGTAGATTACAGAACTAATAGCCGCTAGACCACATAAAGCTGTAAAGATTTGCACAGGTGCTGAAGTTTTGTACTTAGCCATAGCTGGTACTTTGTTCATTGCGAATACAGGCATTAGGAACAGGATAGCTGCAATCATTGGAGCACCCATTGTTTCAATCATGCCTAGGATGCTTGGGTTAACTACCGCAACAATCCAAGTTGTAACAACGATGAACGCTAGAGAAGCTTTCTCAATCGTGCTGATTGAAGAACCAGAGCGAGACTTGATTAGACCAACAAGACCTTCATGAGCACCTAGGAAGTGACCGAAGTAGCTAGAAGTGATTGCTGCGAACGCTACTAGAGGACCCATGTAAGAGATAAGTGGAGACTCGTGAACGTTAGCTAGGTAAGAAAGTACAGAGATGTTTTGAGATTGCGCTGTTGCTAGTTGCTCTGGAGATAGAGAAAGTACTACAGAGAAAACGAAGAACATTACAAAACCCATCAGCATCATTGCTGCGCCACCAGTGATCGCGTCAGTTTTCTTAACCGCGTCTTCACCGTATACACGACGTTGCTCTTTAGAGAACTGTGAAATGATTGGGCTGTGGTTGAAAGAGAACACGATGATTGGAATCGCAAGCCAGATAATAGAAGGCATTGCTGACCATTCTGGGCTTGTTTCCATCATTGAAGTGTTCCAATCAGGAACTAGGTAGAAAGACAATGCTAGTAGGATGAATACTAGTGGGTAAACCATTGCTGAAGTTGCTTTAAGCATCAGCTCTTTACCGAATACAACACCTGCTGTCATAGCAAGGATAAGTGCACCAGAAAGAAGAGGACGAGGAATAGATTCCATGCCCATTTGGTTTACTAGGAAAGAGTCAACTGTGTTTGTAATACCAACACCGTAGATAAGAACGATTGGGTAGATAGCGAAAAAGTAAGCGAAAGTAATAAGGTTCGCGCCAGTCTTACCGAAGTGTTCTTCAACTGTGTCTGTAATATCTGCTTCAGGGTTCTTAGAAGACAGTACGAAACGAGCTAGAGATTTGTGTGCGAACCAAGTCATTGGTGCCGCGATTAAAGCTAGGATAACTAGTGGCCAAAAACCACCCGCACCAGCTTTGATTGGAAGGAATAGTACACCAGCGCCAACTGCTGTACCGAATAGTGATAGACACCAGGTAAAATCTTTATAGTTAAACTTGCTTGTATCTGTAACGGCATTTGCCGAAGAAGTTGTTGTGTTCATGTTAAATTACTCATTTTTTGGGAACAGGAAATAAGTCGGGGCTAATTCTGCAGAATTTTCTTCTACAAAAAATAGATCTAAATCATGTAATGAAACGGCGTGTCACATGATATGCGAAAAACGGATTTTTGATCACGAAAATAGCGTGCCACAGGTGATTTATGCTCATGCTTGCTATTAGTTTATCTTATGCGAAAGGCGGGGTTGTACAGAATTATACCAGGGAAACGTTTGCGTAAAATTGGATTAATAAATCTGTTCCATGGAAAAGGCTGTGTTTGTTAACAAGGATTAAACAAAACGTAGTTTCTATGTAATTTGTTGCACTACGTGTTGCTGCAGTGATTGGATGATTTGAGCCGTAACGCCCCAAATTAGGTGCTCTTGGAAGGGCATGGCAAAAACACGATGCTTGATTTTTTTTAAGTTAACAGTGTGGCTGTGTAACTTGGCTTGGTCTAAAACATAGGTGGCGGGCACCTCAAAAATCGAAGCAACTTCGTTCTCATCGATGATGGGTTTATAGTCCGAATCGACCACTACAACAATCGGTGTAACTAAAAATTTACTAATGGTACTCAAAGTAGGTAATTGCCCAACAATTTTAACCTGATCCGATCGAATTCCGACCTCTTCGTGAAGTTCTCTAAGTGCGGTGAATTGCATAGAAGGATCGGAGAGTTCGTGTTTCCCTCCAGGAAAGCTGATTTGACCAGGGTGATGTTTTAAATGAGCGGCTCTTTTCGTAAAAATAACATGTAAACCATCCTCTCGTTCCACTAAGCCGACTACCACTGCTGCTTTACGCAATTGATCGTCATTGATATGTGAAACGCGCTCAACGGATTCTGGGTGATAGCCAACGGTAGAGTTGAGCTGGAATTGTTGAAGGAAGTTATCTTTGTTCATATAAAGCCAATATATTGATTATTATGATTTTAAGTATAGTCATAACCGTGTGTTGATTACCAATTTCGAATTTGCCTTCACTTTCCTCCGTTAGTACCGGCAATAACTGGAAATAAGAAGGGACTGGGTAGCGGCGTTTTTCAAGGTAAATGTTCCCAATCTTCTAAGAGTGACGGATTTTGCTATATTTGAATATGTGTACTTCTACTAGTAAGCGTTATCCATGTCATAAATTGGGTGATGAAACGTACATTTTCTGTTTAAGAATTTGATAACAATGACTTAGTGGACCATTCTAAAAAGAAATAGAAGAAAAGGTATGAAATGAAAGGAATCATATTCACCGAATTTTTAGAGCTTGTTGAAGACAAGTTTGGGTTAGAGCTTTTGGAAGAAGTTCTAGAGATGTCAGAAGATGAAGGGATCTACACATCAGTCGGAAGTTACGACCACAAAGATCTTGTTCGATTGATTATAAACTTGAGTAAGAAAACCGAGATTGATGCAGCGAGCCTGCAACGTGTTTTTGGACAATCGGTTTTTAAGAACTTACTGGCCTCATTACCGAATAAAGCGAGCCTCGCCCATAGCAACACCACTTTTCAATTTATTCAGCACGTAGAGCGTTACATTCACGTAGAAGTGAAGAAGCTCTATCCAGATGCTGAGCCTCCACAATTTAGCTTTATCACCACGACCGAAGCGCAACTTGTTTTTGACTATAAAAGCGCACGATGTATGTCTCACGTTTGTTTGGGATTAATCGAGGGGTGTGCTGACTATCATGGTGAAACCATCGTGGTAGAAATGACACCTCAGAATGATGACCAAAGTGTGGTTAGGTTTAATCTCAAAGTAGAAAAGTGATATGGATCTGGCATCTGCCCAAGAGAAAAAACTGAAACGTCAAATAGCAGCACGGAAAGCGGCTGAAGCCTTGTTGGAGCAAAAGAGTCTCGAACTGTTTGAGGCCAATCAACAGCTTGAACTTGCGTTGCGCCAATTAGAAAAGCGTTCAAATGCGAATATTCGACGGATCGAATTCCAAGAGCAAATCGACAACCTGTTGATTGATTTCGGACGCGCGTTTCTGAGGAGTGATCTCGATGACGTGATGTTGTCCCAATTGACGGCGAGTGTAACTAACAGTTATCTAATTGAAGCCAGTCGCTTGGTGTTACCCCCCAATCTAATCCCTAAGTTACAAACCCATGACTATGGTGATGAAACAGTCGAGGTAATAGAGAAAGACATTCAAGAACCTCATTGGCAAGACGACCTGCTGACCGTGCCCTTAGAGGTTGAAAAAGTCATAGTCGGCGCGTTAATCGTCAGAGTCAGGTTGTTAGATCAAGACTACGAATTCATCCAAAGCCAACTGTTGTTAGTGACGGACCTTATCTGCAGTGCGTTAACTCATCAACTTGCGATTAACCGAAATATTGAATCACGTAAGCGAGCAGAAGAGTCGGAAAGGGCAACACGCGATTTTGTCGCGATGATTAACCATGAATTGAGAACCCCACTCAATGGTCTTCTTGGTAGTGCAGAGTTGATAAGCGACACCGAACTAAGCAGTTCTCAACGTGAGATCGTGAATAACTTGAGCCAATCCGGTGAGTTTCTTAGAACCATCATTAATGATCTTCTCGATTACAGTAAAATCAATGCGGGTATGCTGGAATTAATTCCCAAGACATTTGCACTCCAAGATTTGAAAAATACCATTGATAGTATCTTTACCAATCGAGCGATTGAAAAGCAGATCCAGTTTGATGTCAATGTAACCGATGGGGTACCCAGTCACTTCTACGGTGACTTAGAGCGTATTACTCAATTGTTCGTGAACTTAATCGGCAATGCAATTAAATTCACCGATCAAGGCCATGTGAGCGTAGAGATAAAATGGCTTAACGACCAATTTATTTTTTCTGTTGAGGATAGTGGCGTTGGTATTGCTCAATCTGCTATTAAGACACTGTTTGAACCTTTTACACAGGCCGATAACTCAAGTAGCCGAAATTACGAAGGGACAGGGCTTGGTTTAGCGATTTGTCGCAAGCTAGCTGCGTTAATGAGGGGAGACATTGAGGTGAGCAGTATTGTTGGTTCGGGTACGACATTTACCATTTCACTCCCTCTTCAAGTTGTCGATACACTGGCTGAGCGCGATAGTGTCGCCAAAGGTTTTGAGTCTGAGGTTGAATTGACATTGCTTAAAGTGCTGGTGGTTGATGATATTAAGATGAACCAGATCATCATCCAACAAATGCTACGCAAATACGAAATAGAGCCAGCGATTGCCGGTAATGGTATAGAAGGGTTGGAATTAGCGTCGAATAATGAGTATGACATTGTGTTTATGGATTGCCGGATGCCAGTCATGGATGGTTTTGAAGCGACGAAGAAACTGCGAAGTTCAGGGTATAGCCAACCAATTATTGCATTAACCGCTGGTACGACAAAAGAAGAGCGAGAGTTGTGTATTGAATCTGGTATGGACGATATATTGAGTAAACCCTATACCGCGAATGACTTAATGACAATGCTGAATAAGTGGGCCATTGCACCAGTAACTGTTGTTTAGTGCTAACGCGTCTGTATTTTGTCTTTTCTAAAAACTGAAAACCCTAAGCGATCTTGGATGGCTTAGGGTTGTTTTATTTAATTACTTAGATAGGCTAACACGCCGCTAAGTTATGCTGAGGTAGTTATCGATTTAAATTAGCATTCTTCGAGTACTGGCAAGATACGACTCAGCTTATCAAGAGTCTCTTGGTACTCAGAAGCACAATCACTATCAAATACTACACCTCCTCCAGCCCAAGCATAAAGTGTATTGTTTTCTGCCACTAACGTACGAATCGTAATGCTGGTATCCATTCTGCCATTTCGGCTGATGTAGCCAATACTGCCGCAGTACGCTGAACGTCGATGCGGTTCTAACTCTTCAATGATCTGCATCGCGCGAACTTTTGGAGCGCCGGTAATCGACCCCCCGGGAAAGCAAGCCCTTAATAGGTCATGTGCTGAATATTGGACATCAAGCTCTGCCCTTATCGTGCTCACTAAGTGGTGCACAGCAGGGAAACTCTCTATATCGAATAGCTTTGGTACATGAACCGATCCCGGCTTTGCGACTCGGCCAATATCATTACGAAGCAGGTCGACGATCATCAGGTTTTCTGCCTGATCTTTCTCAGCATTCAACAGGTCTTGAGCATTGGCGTCATCAATCATGGAATTTTCAGAACGAGGACGTGTCCCTTTGATTGGCTTGGTTTCAATGGTGCCACTATTGAGCTCTAAAAAACGCTCAGGTGAGACACTGAGAATGGTGCAGCCTGCTAAACGGATAAAACCAGAGAATGGAGCTGAATTGTACTTCTCTAACTTTTCATAAGCGAGCCATTCACTGCCTTGGTATTGGGCATTGAAGCGCTGAGCAAGGTTTATCTGATAACAGTCACCCGACAACAAGTACTCTTGAACGCTATCGAATTTATTGGCATAACTTTGTTCAGTCATATTGGATTGCCATGGGGTGGTTAATCCAAACTTCTGACGAACTCGTTCTGTTTGTTCCGCTCTTTCTGCTTGTTGGCTTGGCGATTGTTGTTGAGTTAACCAATCCCAATGGGTATCAATGTTTTGCCCAACAAGGAACGCAGCTTTAAGCTTATGATCAACAATCACAGCCCATTCATACAATCCAACCGCCATGTCTGGTGCAGAAATATCACGCTTAGCAAGAGAGGGAAGAGCTTCTACTCGTCGCCCTAAATCGTAACTAAAATACCCCAAAGCACCACCAACGAAAGGCAGTTCAGGGTGCTCACTGATTGCGGGTAGTAATTGCTGCTGATATTGGTCGAGTAGTTCGAAAGGGTCTGACTCTGAAACCTCGCACGTCTCATTAACATTGACGGTCGTTTTTGCACCGATTGTCTCGAAGGTGGCGATGGGTTGAGCAACTAAAATGTCGTATCGACTATCGACGTGGCTTTCTGAGGCAGAGCGTAATAGCATTGCCCACGGCACGCTTTCAATATGAGAAAACAGCTGTTTAGCTAAAGTTGATTGATATTCAAGCGGCTTGATTTGGATAGAGCGAAATTCGTTGTTATTCATTTGTTTAATTTGTGACAAAGAGTTCGATCACTGCATGGCGTGTGAGAGGAAGCAAGAGTATCATAAATTGAAAATAAAATGGGTTCTTGATTAGAACGGTGCAAACTACATGGTTTAGTTTACAGCTATGCAAGCGATTGCTAAAGCAACTAAATACAGCTCAACATAATAAAAAGCTAAGCCAACTAATCCGGTTAGACAAAAACAGTCAAACCAAGACCCCACATGGAACCAGAACAATAAAGAGGCATGCAATGACGGTTATTCGTAAGCAAGATGTGATCAGCAGTGTCGCTGACGCACTTCAGTACATTTCTTATTATCACCCTTTAGACTTTGTCCAAGCCCTAGAAAAAGCGTACGAGAAAGAAGAGAGCCAAGCAGCTAAAGATGCCATTGCTCAGATTCTTATCAACTCACGCATGTCTGCGGAAGGCCATCGTCCAATTTGTCAGGATACGGGTATTGTTACTTGTTTCGTGAACATCGGTATGGATGTTAAGTGGGAAACGGATCAAACAGTACAACAGATGGTTGATGAAGGCGTTCGTCAAGCTTACAACAATCCAGATAACCCATTGCGTGCATCTGTCCTAATGGACCCTGCAGGTAAGCGTATTAATACCAAAGACAACACACCAGCGGTTGTTCACATTAATATGGTTCCAGGCAACAAAGTTGAAATTCAAATCGCGGCAAAAGGCGGCGGTTCTGAGAACAAAACCAAGATGGTAATGCTTAACCCTTCTGATGATATTGCAGAGTGGGTAGAGAAGACGCTACCAACAATGGGCGCGGGCTGGTGTCCACCGGGTATGCTAGGTATAGGTATTGGCGGTACGGCGGAGAAAGCCGCGGTACTCGCTAAAGAATCTCTGATGGAACACATCGATATCCAAGAGCTTATCGACAAAGGCCCAGAGAACGCAGAAGAAGAGCTTCGTTTAGATATCTTCAACCGTGTAAACAAACTGGGCATTGGCGCACAAGGTCTTGGCGGTCTAACGACTGTGGTTGACGTGAAAATCAAAACAGCACCAACGCACGCAGCCTCTAAGCCTGTTTGCTTGATCCCGAACTGTGCGGCAACGCGTCACGTACACTTCACTCTAGACGGCAGCGGCCCTGCAGAGCTAACACCACCTAAGTTAGAAGAGTGGCCAGATATAACTTGGGAAGCAGGCGCAAATACACGCCGTGTTAACCTTGATGAAATTACTAAAGAAGACGTTCAAGATTGGAAGACCGGCGAAACGGTTCTTCTATCAGGCAAGATCTTAACGGGTCGTGATGCAGCGCATAAGCGTATTCAAGGCATGCTTGAAAGTGGTGAAGGTTTACCAGAAGGCGTCGACCTGAAAGGTAAGTTCATTTACTACGTTGGCCCTGTTGATGCTGTGGGTGATGAAGCGGTAGGTCCTGCTGGCCCGACAACGTCTACTCGTATGGATAAGTTCACCGACATGATGCTAGAAGAAACTGGCATTATGGGCATGATTGGTAAAGCAGAGCGCGGCCCTGCAACGGTTGAGTCGATCAAACAACATAAATCGGTTTACCTGATGGCGGTTGGTGGTGCAGCTTATTTAGTGGCTAAAGCCATTAAAAAAGCACGTGTGGTTGCGTTTGAAGATCTCGGTATGGAAGCGATCTACGAGTTTGAAGTTGAAGACATGCCGGTAACGGTTGCGGTTGACTCTAACGGCGTGAACGCGCACCAGATCGGCCCTGACACGTGGAAAGTGAAAATTGCTCAAGCTGAAAAAGCATAATTTACCCAAGTCAAAAAATCGTAATAGACACGAACTTCAGCGTTTGAATTGCAAATCTTGACAGAAAGTTGAAGACAAAAGTGCAGCATTATTTGCACTTTTGTCTTATTATCAATGATATAGTGATAAACACATAGTTTGATATAAGAACATAGGAGAGAGGAATGCCTCGTTTTATTCAGATCCTACAGATTATCTTGGCAGTGGTGATTGGTGCTTTTGTTGGTTACGACCTGATCTTGAAAGGGATCAGTATCTTTGATAATAAATACGTGACGATTACTTGTGCACTTTGGCTAATCGCAGAGATTGCACTGTTTGTTATCTACAAGTTGATTGAAGACGATTAAGAGTCAGATATCGCAGACAAATTCTAAAGCCCCTGATTATGAATGTAGTCAGGGGCTTTTATTCATCTAGCATTAAGAATGGGTATTGCATACTCCCCACTATTAGTAAAAGAACAAGCAAAAGAAAAAGCAAAAGCATACAAACAACCCTAATAGGGAAAGAACATAGGCTAGCCTATCTATTATCATAACCGACTGGCCTAATTATCACGGAGTCGTTCAAATGAAACACCTAACTCAAGAAATGAGTGACTTTATAAGCAGAGGAACGGATTCTCACATTCGAGTAGCGGTCACGGGGCTTTCTCGTGCGGGTAAGACAGCATTCATTACTTCGCTGGTTAATCAGCTTCTTCATACGTCTACCCACAAAAATCTGCCTCTACTTGCATCGGCGAGAGATGGCAGAATTATTGGCGCAAAGCGCATCCCGCAACAAAACATGATGATCCCACGTTTCTCTTATGATGAAGCAATGGAGTCGTTGAATGCACAACCACCAGAATGGCCAGTGCCAACGCGAGATGTTAGTGAGATTCGTCTAGCAATTAAATATAAGCCAGCTAAAGGCGCAAAGAAGCTGCTGAGCAAAAACAGCACCCTTTATCTCGATATTGTTGATTATCCGGGCGAATGGCTGCTTGATTTACCTTTGTTGGACATGGATTTTGATACTTGGAGTCAATCTCAATTTGCCGCGTTGAAAGGCGATAGAGAAACCTATTCGCAACAGTGGAACACAATACGTGGCGACATTGACTTGCTAGCCGAAGCAGAAGAAAAGAAACTGGTCGCGATTGCCGATAGCTATACTCAGTACCTTCATACTTGTAAGGATAACGGATTGCACTGGGTACAACCGGGTCGATTCGTATTGCCGGGTGAGCTTGAAGGCGCGCCTGTGCTGCAATTTTTTCCGTGCGCTGCTCCCGAGGGTAAGTTCTCAAAAACCAGCAACTATGCGTTTTTAAAAGCGCGTTATGAAGAGTATCAACAGAAAGTCGTAAAGGCGTTCTATAAGAATCACTTTGCCACGTTCGACAGACAAATCGTGCTGGTGGATTGCTTACAACCACTTAACGCAGGCTATGACTCTTTCATGGACATGCGTGGTGCGTTAGAGCAGCTACTAAAAAGCTTTAAGTACGGGCGGAGCAATATATTAAGACGCTTATTCGCGCCGAAGATTGACAAGATCTTGTTTGCTGCCACTAAGGCTGACCATGTGACACCGGATCAACATCCAAACTTGGTATCGCTGTTACAGCAGATGGTACACCCTGCTTGGCAACAGGCGGCGTTTGCACACATCGACATGAGTTGCATGAGCATTGCGTCTATTCAAGCGACCAGCGCGGGTTATATCTCGTCAGGCTCAGACAATGTTCCGGCGTTGCAAGGTGTGACTTTAGATAATGTCCCTCAAACCATGTATCCGGGAGAGGTGCCGCGTAAACTGCCAAACAAACAGTATTGGGAAACCAACCAGTTTGATTTTACGAGCTTTAGGCCGATGGAGCAGCACTCTGACGAGCCTTGTCAGCATCTAAGAATCGACAAGGTTTTAGAGTATCTCATTGGCGACAAGTTGAAGTAATTGAGGCAATTGAAATGAGTGAATTAAAAACGAAACAGGTCTTTGATGAACCGTTGAAGACCTCGTTCGATGAGCCGGATAAGAATGAAGTTACCCCAGATTTGGGTGCTCAAAAGCTATTCACGGAACAAGAGAAGTTTGTGCCCGTTGCACCACAAGTGGAAACCGACCTTGATGGTGACGCTGAGCAACAACTGGAACAAGTGATTCGACCGAGTAAAAAGAAGAAGTGGTTTGGAACGGGCTTACTTGTCGCTTTCTCTGGCCTAGTCGGATGGCAGGCGATTGACTCTGTCATTATTGCTATTCAAACCGCTGACTGGCTAGCTTTAGGTTGGGCAGGTTTCATCGCTGCCATTGCTTCATTAGGTTTAGGCGCAATAGGCAAAGAGTTGTGGAAGCTGCGTTCGCTGAAAGATCATTTCAGTGTACAAGAGCAGAGTGAAGAGCTGTTACAAAGCCAGAGTGTTGGTAAAGGCAAAGCATTCTGTGAAAACATTGCCAAGCAGGGCGGTATTATCGCTGAATCACCCGCTTATGATAAGTGGCGAAACAGCATTAACCCAGCGCACAGCGATGCTGAAGTGTTGGATATGTACGATGCGTTGGTCGTGAGTCAGCAAGATAAGGTCGCGACTCAGATCGTCACTAAGTTCTCGACCGAATCCGCGGCTTTGGTTGCTGTGAGCCCATTGGCGGCAGCAGATATGTTGCTGGTGGCTTGGCGAAATTTCACTATGATAGACAAGCTTGCTGATGTGTATGGCATTGAACTGGGCTACTGGTCTCGAATTAAATTGTTCAAGTTGGTCTTAATCAACATGGCAGCGGCCGGTGCAAGTGAGCTGGCGATTGATGCGAGCATGGACTTAGTCTCGATGGATCTTGCAGGTAAAGTCTCAGCTCGAGCAGGGCAGGGGCTCGGTGTCGGTATCCTCACTGCGAGACTGGGCTTAAAAGCCATGACATTGCTGCGTCCTATGCCTTGGCATAATGAGCGAAAAGTAAAACTCTCCGACCTTCGCAAAGCCGTTCTTTCTGAAATAAAGCGCATTACCTTAAAGTAAAGCGAAGTGCTTAAAATTGAAATGTAGGAAATAAAGCGAATTACCTTCCTATAAAGTCTATATACACAAGGAAGTTGAGTGATTTGCGAGCGAAGAGTAAACATATGTTTACTCTTCTTCTTGACTGAACTTAGAGCTTAATTCACACTACTGTCAACTTATCCTGACACCTATAATAGGACTATTTGTGCGTCTTGAAGTATTGTGTGAAGACAGACTCGGCTTAACGCGTGAGTTGCTCGATATCTTGGCCTCAAAAAGCATTGATTTACGAGGAATCGAAATTGATGTTAAAGGTATTATCTACCTAAATTGCCCGGATATTAATTTTGATGCTTTTAGTGAACTTATGGCTGAAATTCGCCGAATTTCAGGTGTGAAGGATGTACGTAAAATCCAGTTTATGCCAAGCGAGAGGCATAACACTGAACTGATTGCCCTGCTGGCAAACCTACCTGATCCTGTGATTGCGATTGACCTTAAAGGCTCAGTCGACATGGCAAACCACGCTGCATTGAACCTCTTCAACAAACAAGAAGAAGAAGTGATCGGTGAGCCACTAGCGACGTTCGTTCCTAGCTTCAACTTCGCTCGTTGGATTGAAGGCGATGTAACGCGTCACCGTGAAGTCGTGGTGCTAGATGGTCTAGATTTCTCTATTGAAATTCTGCCTATTTATCTAGGTGGTGATGTCAACGAGGCGGTACTGGCGAGTGCAGTAATGACGATTCGTTCTTGTAACCAAGAAATGAACGCGCCAGACGCCATCCCTGAACAGAATAACCTAGGTTTTGAACACTTTGTTGGTGTCTCTAATCGCCATAAAGCCTTGATCAGTCAAGCTAAGAAACTGGCCATGCTAGATCAACCTCTGCTTATTGAAGGGGATACAGGTACGGGTAAAGAGATGCTGGCGAAATCGTGTCATAACCGTTCAAATCGATCTTCTTTTCCATTTTTGATTCTAAGCTGTGCATCAATGCCTGATGACGTAGCAGAAACGGAATTGTTTGGACATGCACCGGGCTCATTCAACCATGAGCAAGGTCATAAAGGCATCTTTGAACAAGCGAATGGCGGTACGGTATTCTTAGATGAAATCGGCGAAATGAGCCCGCATCTACAAATCAAACTGCTGCGTTTCCTACAAGATGGTTCATTCCGTCGTGTTGGTGAAGAAGAAGAGATGCACGCGGATGTTCGTATTATCGCATCGACGCGCCATCGCCTTTCTGAATTAGCCGACTCGGGCTCGTTTCGTGAAGATCTGTTCTACCGCTTGAACGTACTGACTTTGTCGATTCCTGCTTTGCGTGAACGTTCAAACGATGTTGCGCCATTACTGGAGCTATTCGTTGCAAAGTACGCACAGCAGTTAGGTATGTTGAAACCAAAGTTGACTCAAGAACTAATCGATCAATTAGGCAACTACCAATGGCCGGGCAATATTCGTCAGTTAGACAACATGGTTCTACGTGCACTAACAGAGTTGGATTCAGATACGTTAACGGTTGAGCAATTCCACCTGCCACAGCTTGACACTATGACTGCTGGAATGGCGAACTTAAGCTTAGACGGCTCGCTTGACGAGATCATGAAAGACTATGAATCTCAGATTTTAGAGAAGCTTTATCAGTCTTTCCCATCAAGCCGTAAGCTTGCTAAACGTCTGAATGTTTCTCACACCTCAATAGCGAATAAGCTTCGTGATTACGGTATCAGAAAGAGTTGATGATATTAGACTGCTAAATTCGGTAAGAGTGAGGCGGTAACGTAAAAAGAGACAAAAATAAGAACAAGACTATGGAAGATTCGAGTACGCAGCAACGTATTGATAAACGTGATGGCAACCTAATTTTACGAACGGCTGAGATCTATGATGCGAGCATGATCAGTGAGTACTTTCAGGTGAACAGAGAGTACCTTAAGCCTTGGGAACCGACCCGAGAGGATGCGTTCTTTGACAGAGCTGATTGGGCTCAACGGCTGATTAAGTTAAACGAACTCCATAAATTGGGGCTAGGCTATTATTGCTTGTTGATTAATGCCGATTCAAATGAAATGTTAGGTACCATATCGTTCAGTAATTTGTCTCGTTTCCCGTTCTACGCTTGTAATGTCGGTTACTCATTGGCGCAAAGTGCACAGGGCCACGGTTACATGCGCAGAGGCTTGAGCATGGCTAAAGACTACATGTTTGATGTGCAGAACATGCACCGCTTAATGGCGGGCTATATGCCTCACAACGAACGAAGTGCGGGTGTATTAGAGCATCTTGGTTTTGTTCGAGAAGGTTTTGCCAAAGATTACCTACAGATTAACGGTAAATGGGAAGATCACGTGTTGACGGCACTGGTAAACCCAAACTGGCAAGATAAACGCTCCGTGTGAGTGTAAAACATTGAATTTAGATACAGCGGAGAACATAAATAAAATGAAGTCATCGCTGTATCGAAAGAACATATAGGCATGGTAAGCCCATAAGCCTGAGAAGATATTTGAGGAATTTTGATGTCATATACAACTTTGGAAGAATACCAAAGAAAATGGATTTTCACTCACCAGTCAATGCCACTACCCGCTGAAGATTTGGAAAAGATAAAACCAATGACACAGGCAAGGGCATCTCAGTTTTGGAAAGAGAACGTAAGCCCTCAAAGCCCTGATGCTGAGAGACTAAGTTCGCAAGACTGGCCGAGCAAGGCATCTAACTGGAACGAAGAGATCAGCTGGATGGCAAATTGGGAAGCCGATGAGCCTGAAATGCCAGAAGAGATCCTTAACTTCATTGATTGGCAAGATGACGTAACTGTTTATTTTTGCTATGAAAAATACAATGTACTTGAAACCAAATGGTCAGTTTTCAAGAAGCATTGGAAAAACTTTTTGTTCTACGATGATGGCCCTATTTTACTAGGTCGCCGTCGTTCAGAAGCCCTCTGGTTTGCGACAAATGGTACGGTTAAAATTGGTAACCGTGCTTAAGTTGGTTTGATTTAATCGAGCGAGTGTTGACGATCCGATCAACAGATAGACAGACAAGAAGCGAGCATTAAGCTCGCTTTTTTTATACCTGATGATCTTTGAAGATCATGGGGAATACCCACTGTCTGAGCTCAATTGAAAATGAGCGCTTCCACTTTTTTAAAGTGGGCAAATTACGAAATTGAGATCGCTATCTCATTGGGTTAGTTGAAGTTTTGTGGGGTTGAGCTATCTTAATATTACTGCCTTAGTGGAGGTGAAGTATTATGATTTGGGATACTCTCGAACGTGTAAATAAACTTCGCAAGGAAGCAATGGAAGATCCAGAGTTTTTGGATTCAGCAAAAATGCATGAGGAATGGCTTTTAAGCGAAACTCATAATCAATTGAACCAAGGAGCTAAAGAGAAGAAACCGAAAAAGTTATCTGATATTTATGAAAATACGGATTTTCCTATCAACCCAACAGGTACGAAACATTAACAATGATGAACTGCAATACGGCTGAGGCTCTTAACCAAAAAGCGATAAGTCGACTAAACATACCAGCCTTAAGCCACCAATAAAAAAGCCACTTTCAACGAACCGAAAGTGGCTTTTTCTTTTTTCGTTAGCTTCTTTACTCATTAACAGCTAAAGCTAATCGTTTTTAAACCTAGTTATTAATCAGGCTCAAGCCGCTTGGTAATGCATCACCAAATACGCGTTTAGACTCGCTCTCAGAAAGTTCAGTGACTTCACTCACTAGCGTTAGCCATGAATCAGGTACCTTGCTTTGCTTTAATTTATCAAGAACTTGAGCACGGTAGTCATCAGAGATATCGAACTGTCGGTCACCTGTCTTGCGGCAAATCATCACTGCCGCGAAAGCTATCATTTGCTCTTTCTGCCAATTCTGGTCAAGCAGCTTTGGTAACCACTGTTCTGCTTGCTCTCTTGGAATGACGCTGTGTTGGCTTCCGTATAAAGGTGTACGAGACGCTAAGCGACCCAGAGCCCACCAGTGAGCCTGTTCGAACTGATTATGGTTAATTGCTTTGCTCAAGAACCATGTAGCCAATAGAACTTTATCTTCCACCTCGAGTTGCTCAAGGGACGCTGCCAATCTCACCATGGCTTCATAGCCATTGTCTTGTGCATCTTTAGCCGTTTTAGGGTTCTTCATTGCACCTGGGTGAAGGTACTTCGCGATATCAGCCAAGATGGTTTCTTGCTGTTCTTGATTCAGGCCACCCGCAACACGACGCCAGAATACCCACCAGTCCGTCCAACCTTGGTGGTTCTGGAACTGAATGTTTTGTTGGTAAAGGCCCCAAATTTGTTCGATACGCCATGAGTCAGTCGGATCGCCAAAGCCTGGACGCAGCGAGTAACCCGCCAAACGCAGCCAGTTCTTCTCGTGTGCTTCTGAACGACGACGGCGTTTACGACCTAATGAAAAGGTATCAAACAGGTGACGGAGAGTCGTAAAGTCCCACTCTTCGCGCTTACCAAGTCGTTTCTCAAGATCTTTGGCCAGCGTTTTGATCTCTTTAGATTCCGCACTTTTCTTGTTGCCGCTGTACAGACGAGAAATCAACTCCTTACACTCATCCAATCTTGGATGAAGTTTAGCGGTATCAGACTCATCGCCTTGCTTATTTCTGACTTCGAACTCAAGCAACCAACGCTTGGTGTCATCTTCCGTACTCACACACTCCATTTTCAATGTGCCGACTTCGGTTAATTGACAAGCGAGCAATACTTCAACGCGCTCCTTTTGGTTAGCTTGAAGCTCTGCAGTACCAGACCCTTCCAGCGTAGAAATATAAGGTGGAAGAGGGGAGAACAAGTCAGCATCGACATTGACCATCACACCATTTTGAATAGCGGTGTCATGAGCAATTTGATCGTGGGTTGAAGTCAGTAGATTAAATCGTACTGGCTCACCTAAAGTCAGTGAGAAACGACGGCTGTTCAAACGTATTTCTTGGCCTTCTTCAGTCCCTCTGGCAAGCAGACAAAGCGCTTTACCCATCTTGTTCTTCTCTTGTAGATGCAAGAAGTAAGAACGGGCAGCACCGCCCCCGATTTTCAGCTGTGCACCACGGCGTGCTTTACCAAAAGCTACTGCACCAAGGGCTACAGACCAGTCAGGGTGAGGGTTATCTAAGACGGTGATTGGTGCACCGTTCCAATTGCCAAGTAACTGAGTAATACGTTCAGTGACAAGCTCACTGTTGAACACACCACCATTGAGTAACACACCAACAGGAATTGCAGGTTTGGTATCATCAAACTCAACAGAGTCTGACTTTTCCAATGCGGCTTTAGATACTTGCTGGTGTGTCGCTAGGAATTCGGCAACGTGCTTACTTACCGCAGGATCTGCTGCGTAGGGTAGGCCGAACTCAACCACCGCGCTACGGCGTTTGTCGGGTACTTCCGTAAACTCAGAAAGTGGGAAGAAACCTTCTAGTGCAATCTGATGAACTTCTTGCTTGGTTAAACCAATACTCTTGGTACCGCCAAGCAGTTTTGAACCGCTGCCCAGCATGGTGATCTTCACATCGTCTGGCGCATTAGCAGAAAGCAGGCTCTCTTTTGCGGCGCGAGTCTGTTGAATAAGCTTGGTTAGGCTAGACGCATTCAGTTTTTTGTTTTGATTGAAGCGCTGCTCTGCAAGGTGGGCAAGAGCTAAATCGAGGTTATCACCCCCGAGCATCAAGTGTTCGCCAACGCCGATACGGTCGAGTGCGAGCTCTTGGTCATCGCCATTGCTTGAGTTGAAGCTAGCTTCGATCAAACTTAAATCGGTAGTACCGCCACCAACATCACACACTAGAATCAGCGGGATCTGTTGAAGTTCGTCTGTAGCGGTTTGTTGGTGACGGGCATACCAGTCATAACAAACGGCTTGCGGCTCTTCGAGCAATAGAATCTTACCTAAACCAGCAAGTGCTGCCGCTTCGAGTGTCAGCTTACGTGCTGTCTCATCGAATGAAGCAGGAACGGTGACTACAACGTCTTGGTCTTCAAGCTTATTGCTTGGGTTACGGTAGTTCCATGCTTGACGGATGTGGTTAAGGTAGCTTGCGCTTGCGACAACAGGAGACACCTTATCGACGTCAGTTGCGCCTGCCCAAGGCAGAATGTCGGAGTTACGATCAACCGCTTGGTGAGATAACCAGCTCTTTGCACTGGATACTTGGCGGCCTTCGACTTTTGCGCCCAGTTCGCGAGCCCATTCACCAACGATGACATTTTGAATATCGCCTTCAACTAAGCTCGGTTCCCAAGGCATGGTGAGATCGGAAGGGGAGATCTGACCTTGTGCGGGATGATAACGAAATGATGGAAGTAGAGGCTTGCGAACCACTTCACCGGGGCCGATGAGTTGGTCAATATCGAAAAGAGAAACGGGAGCATGTTGTAGGTCGTCGTTGATTTCACAGTAAGCGACAACAGTATTGGTTGTGCCTAAGTCAATGCCGACTAAAAAACGAGAAGATGCCATACAAAACCTTATTCTGCCAAAGTGATGACCAGTTAATGGATAATTTTGGTCTTATTATTGTCTTTGGAATGCTTTTAATACAGGGCTAGGGAATCGCATTGATAAAGTAACGGCACCCGCTAAGGTGCCGTTGATTCATTATGCTTCTACGTTTGAGTCGTTATTCGAGTCTTCACGAACGTCGAACTCAACATGCCATTTCTGACCATTGTCAGTGGCTATCGCTTCTAGGTATAACGTGCCTAATTCAGTAACACGAGACGCCAAAGTCACCGGAACCACTTCACCTTCGCGACGACCTTCAGAAACAGGCAGTGTCACTTGGATTTCAGGAAGCTCATCAAGATCTTCTGGAGCCCAGTGATCAAGGTGCGTACCTGCTTGGTCTTCACGACGTGTTGTTGAACCGAAGAATTGGAAGTGTACTGGCTGACCAATCACTAGACCGAACTCTTGGCTAGGAACTTGAACGCTTGAGCCTTCTTCCATACCAAATGGTGCAACACACAGTGCTTCCATTGGAGGAGCCATACCTGGGATAGCTGGCATCGCGCTTTCAATTCCTACGTAGTAAGAAGAAGCGATACCACCGCGGATACGAACGCCTTGACCACGACGTACTGCGCCGTAGTAAGAAGCGCCACTTGCAACCGCTAGGTCTAAGTCTAAGCCTGAAAGCTGTTTAGCGAATTCAGCGTCTGCATTAATTAGCCATTCATTGATCGTGTCTGAAAGACGATCAGCAAGCAGGTTAGATTTTAGAACACCACCATTGAACAGTACCGCTGTTGGTTTGATGAAGTCTGCCGCTGGCGCTTCTGTACCGGGCATGTTTGCAAACGGGTTGAAATCTTGTTGAGCGGCTTCGCTATTTCCAGAAAGCGCATTGGCTTGCTTAGAAAGGAATGCGGCAATATGACGAGTAATACCCGCATCTTGAGCGTAAGGGAGACCCATTTGAGTCAGTGCACCACGAGTTTTCTGTACCGGGTGATCCGTTACAGCGACTTGTGGGAAGAAGCCATCAACCAATGTTTGTTGTACTTCTTGCTGAGTCAGTTCTGTTTTCAGTGTTGCGCCAAGTAGCTTAGAGCCGCGGCTTGGAACAACGATGGGCACAGATTGAAGTTCAGCATCATTTAGCAATGCTTCTTTCGCATCACGACACGCATGAGTCATCGCTTGAACCTGCCAAGGAGCCAGTTCTTTACCTTCTTGAGCTAACTTCATTTTCAGACGGTAAGCTAACGCTAAGTCCATATTGTCGCCGCCAAGTAGGATATGCTCACCTACCGCGATGCGGTTCAGACTTAGGTTGCCTTCGTCTTGTGTTACTTCAACTAACGAAAGGTCGGTTGTACCACCACCGATATCGACAACTAGAACGATGTCACCAACGTTCACTTCATCGCGCCAAGTATCGTTGCTGTTATCAATCCAGCTGTAAAGAGCTGCTTGTGGCTCTTCAAGAAGCGTTAGGTGAGTAAAACCAACATTACGCGCAGCTTCAGCCGTTAGGTCTCGAGCCGCAGGATCAAACGAAGCTGGAACCGTGATCGTTACATCTTGGTCTGCCAGTTTGTGTTCTGGGTTAGCGTGGTTCCAAGCATCTTTAAGGTGCTCAAGGTACAACTCAGTTGTCTTAAGCGGAGATACCTTTTCAACTTCTTCAGGGCTGCCTGCTGGAAGGAACGCATCACGACGGTTAACACCACCGTGGCATAGCCAAGATT
The DNA here is from genome assembly GCF_041475145.1 of Vibrio sp. 10N.222.49.A3. NCBI lineage: Bacteria > Pseudomonadati > Pseudomonadota > Gammaproteobacteria > Vibrionales > Vibrionaceae > Vibrio > Vibrio sp. 10N.222.49.A3. The sequence goes on along the minus strand of NZ_JBFRVM010000087.1, from coordinate 16,308 downwards.
TTGCACTTGCGACCAAACGGATAGGGGTTTTTGAACCTAGGTTACGAGCAATCGCACCGACTAGCGCTTTAGGTTCAGAAGACCAAGGAAGAACGCGAGAACCCGCATTCATTTCATGTTCGTGCGGCTGGTATAGGAACGAGCCAAGTTGGCTGCGAGTTTCTACGGTACCTGGAGCCGTCAATTGAGGGATTGGCATCACCTCAACGCGAGCGTCTTCATTTGTTGTGTCGATGAAAGACAAAACACAGTGTGTAGTACCTAAATCGATACCGACACTGAACTTAGGCGCTTGCTGTTGCTCTTGAGAAGATAGCTCTTGTGAATGCGTCTGTGCAGATGACTCGTGTGATGATGGCTGAGTTTGGTGTTCCATTATAGCTCCACCTCTGCCGGTGCAATCACAGATGCATCGTAGTTCTCAGCAAGCTTAGGCAGGTTCATGTCAGTTGCTTTCCAACCTTTGTGAACCAATGTGCCATTGAACGGTGCATTGCCCGTTACGTTGCCTGTTAGGCGAATTTCTTGAGGGTTGAAACCTTCAACAACCGTGATGCGCGTTTCTTCATCTTCAGTACGGATGTGAGAAAGCGTCACGTAATCGGCTAACACTTTTTTACCGCCAGTGTGAATTACACGTGCTGCTGCGCCAACTTCTTCGTCAGAGAATGAAGTTAGGTCTTCTTTTAGGAAGTCAATTAAACGAGCTTCTTGCTGCATGATAGACAGTAGCTGCATTGCAGAATCTGTTGGTGCTGTTGCCAGCTTAGATTCAACTTCTACGATTTTTTCGATTACACGTTCAACTTCAACAACTTTCTCTACTTCGACAATTTTCTCAACTGGCTTTTCAACTTCAACGATCTTTTCTACTGGTTTTTCTACGACTTTCTCAACCACTTGGGTTTTACGAGAAACGGCAATAAGCAGTAGTAAAACGCTTGATGCAGTTAGGCCTGCGTGAAGCATATCAAACGTTTGTGGGATTAGGTTCAAATCAACGATCATAGTGATTTCTCTTTAAAATTGATTTAACGGTATATTCGTCGGTTTAAAGGAATATACAGATTGGAAAGAAACTCGGTAGCACGAGACTGAAACGGTCGCTTTCAAGCTATAAATATGGGTGGATACTAGCATATTCAAGGCTTAAGAGGTGTATTTAATGTTTTCAAACAAGTGGCTTTTTAGTGTGTTAGCTTGAAATTTAGTCGAGATTTGTCTGGTTATTGGTCATGGGGGTCAGTAAAATTTACAAAATGCCCGTTTAATGTGACATTTAGGACTAAACATGAATGGAGCATTATTTCCGTCCGTTATATACTTTTCATTCAATAGAGCCTATTTGGAACCCGCATGCCCCAAACTACTGACCCACTAACAGGGTTGAAGAGACAAACTCTCCCGTTGGTCGTATTTTCGGTCAGTTTTTTGATTACTGTTTTGTGCTTTGTATTAGTCATGCTTAATCAAAAGCGTGCGCTGAATATGAATTTGGATAGTTTTGCTACTCACCAGACATTGAGCTTGGAAGCCTTTATAGATAATGATGTTGCATATATTGGGTCTGGTGCTAATTTTTTCTACGCAAATGACCCTGAAAATTGGGATAAGTTTGATCGCTTTGCTAAGCAAACCATAGATGATTCAAAGAGTTTAATTGCCTTGCAGTGGATGCAAAAAGTGCCCGCAGACGAGATAGCTGAGCACACTGCGAAAATGAAAGAAAAGTACCCATTCTTTAAGCTGTATACCATTCCTAAGAACCAAGCAAAAACCTATGGCTACATTTTGGATGGTCAGCCAGCTTTCGTTGCTAGCGATATTTTCCCCAATACAGAACCAAACAACAAAGTTCTTGGCTTTTACTCTTCTAGAGAGCGATTTGATCTCGTTCTAGATAATATCAAACAGACACGTAAGGCGAATATTTCAGACAAAGTTCGCTTGATACAAGATGGGCTAGATAAAGGCACAAAAAAGAGTGGCATGTTGGTGTATCACCCTGTCTTTGAGGGAGAGAGTGACAACTTACTCGGCGTTGTAATTGGTGTGGTTCGCACCACATACTATTTTGAGAACTTGCTGGCTTCGACGGTTGGGGATATGAATGTTTATGTCCGCGTTAGTGATGTCGGTTTTGAAGCCGAAGATGCACCTGTCTTGTTCGAAACGAAAGGTTATGAGGGTGTGACTGGACAACATATCACCAAGAAAATCACACTCACTAACCGTGAATGGGTTGTCGACTTCAAGATAGACTCATGCATTTCGTTTAATGGTTACCTGGTGTTGGCCGGGATTGCCCTCGTGGGCACGACTATTTCACTGTTGCTTTCTTATATCGTTAAACTGCAAGTCCAAGAAAAAGTACGCCTGTATAAAATGATTGATGAAAGAACGGAAGAACTCCGTTTTCTTGCCAATCATGACAGCCTCACAGAGATTTATAATCGACGAGCCTTTAATAAGGTGCTCGATAAAGCGATACAAGGTGACAAGCCGTTTAGCTTGATTGGATTTGATGTCGATAAATTTAAAGGGATTAATGATCAATTTGGCCACCCGGCTGGTGATGCCTTACTGGTTCATGTAATTCAGTTGATTTCAGGCAGTTTGAAAGAGGGCGATCATGTCTTCCGTATGGGAGGAGATGAGTTTGGTATCATTTCGAGCGTCATTGAACACGACGCACTGGCTCGTTATTTAGAATGCATTTTAGATACGGTGAGCGAGTCTCACTGTGAGCATAAAGGTCAACTATTGAGTTGTACTCTAAGTATCGGTGCTACCATCCGCAGTAAAGAAGACATCGAAGAACTCCTTCAAAAAACCGATAGTATGCTTTACCTAAGTAAGTCAAATGGCCGAAATCGCGTTACAATTGCAGGCTAAATGAGCACTTGATGCAACTAGGGTCGAGTTCTGTATTGGGCTCATGTACAATTTGACAAAATTTTTGACGAGAGAATTAGGCGACGTATGAATCACAATCGAGTGGTATGTTTCGATTTGGAAATGTGCTGTTGGAGCGAAGACGGTGTGGGAACAACAGGCGAGATCATTGAAGTTGGTCTTGCTGAAATTGATCTAGCATCTGGCACTATCGTCAAGCGAGCACAATACTACGTTAAGCCAGAGAAAGACGAAGTCTCTCTGTTCTGCGCCGAGCTAACGGGCATAACACCTCGTAAAATCGAAAAGCAAGGTCGTCCATTAGAATCTGTCATCAAGTCGATGATTAAGAACTTCGGTGGACCAAAAAAAATCTATGCAGCGTGGGGACGTGACGACCTTATCTTACACAAAGAGTGTATTGAGAAAGGCATCGAACCTCCGTTCAGCGAGTTCTTGAATATCGCCACGCTTTATCGAGTTCAGAATCGATTGAAAGAAAAACGTATTGGTCACCGTGCTGCTCAAGAAGCGAAAAACATTGAGTGGGAAGGTCGTCAGCACTCTGGTTATGTTGACGCTTATAACTTGGCAAAGCTTGCGCTGACTATGTTGTAATCGTTTGTATTTCAGAGAGGCGCTTGGTTAAATACTGAAAGGTTAAACACTTAAAGTTAGCCTGAATCTTGTGAGTTATTAAAATGAAGAGCCACCTACTTATTAGGTGGTTTTTTTGTGCCTGTTATTTGAGGGTAATGACGATCCAAATTGAGGGCAATGACTATTCACGTTAAGGGCAATGACTATCCCAAGAAACCTAATTTCAACAAGTGGTTTATCAATAGTGAATGGCTACATCGCCTATTTTACGAGTGAATAATATTGGTTTGAAATTTAGCTTTTTAATTAATATTAAATCGCAGGTCTCGACCTTGATTGGGGAGGGCTAGGTGGTAGCGTTAGCTCACCCAAAACAAGGAGAATAGGATGAAGAACATTATTAAGTATGGATTGGCACTGGGGGCGCTAAGCGTAAGTGCGTTGGTTTCGGCACAACCCGTTGTATTGATAAATACCTTTTCAGTCGAGCCGGCCCATGAGGCCGCTACATTAACGTATTGGGAAAATGCGCGAGACGTATTGATGAAGCAACCCGGATACCTATCGACCAAACTGCACCGCTCTTTAAGCTCGGACGCGACATACCGCTTTATCAATGTCGCTGAATGGGAGAGTAAGAAGCAATTCCATGATGCAATACAAGTGATGAGAAAAGAGCTACCACCTTTAAAAATCGAAGGGGTTTCTGCTGACCCTAACTTGTATGAAATTATTCGCGACTAATCAGGAAACCACATAATGAAAACAACTCTAGGAACCTTTTTAGCTATTTTTAGCTTTCTACTTTCAGCGACTCTTTTTTCAACCCATGCCCATGCTGCGGCATACGGTGTGTCAGTCGCTTGGAAAACCGACGATGCTCAAGCGGTATTTGAGGCGATGCCTCATCAGAAAAAAGCATTTGCTAACTTAATTGACGCGGGCTTGGTACACGATATGTTCGTATCGAAAAGCTTTATCGGAGACAAGAAATTTCCGATGATTAAGTTTGTGATTGAAGCGGACAGTGAACAGCACGTTCGAGAGTTGATTGGTAACCTACCATTCCAATTTAAAGAGCTTGTCGAGGTGACTGAAATCAGAGACATCGGTAATAAGTGGTTAAACACTGACGTCGCTTTCAAAAACTACGCAGTCGAACTCGCTTGGACAGAGCCTGAGAATCAATTCATTGTCGATGAGATTATCAGCCAAGATTTACAAATGGTTGTCGATTGGAGCGCTCAAGGCGTGATTACTTCTGCTTACTTAAAACATCAAGAAATAGCTCAAGAGAAGCCAAACCAAAAAGCGATGATCAGACCCATTTACTCAATGGCAATATTGGCTAAAAACGAAGAACAAGCTCGCGGAGTTGCCAGTCAGTTGAATGCAGTAAAGTTAGGCTTCGCTGAAGTTATGATTAGTGAACTTGGATTCAAACTGGAACTATAATTTCGCTAGAACAGAATTGTGACCTCGTTTTCAGATTGCGTAACGACGAGGTCTTAATATAGGACCATGACAAGTTTAGAGTTAAACTTAGCTATGTTCATAGGTGAGTGAGTTTTCGTGACTGGCTCACCTTGTTGTTATTTTATCTTGTTACTTGCTGAGCTTATATTTGGCTTAATTATTGACTAAACTTATTACTCTTCTTTTCCATGTATGGTTTGGTATTAGCTCGACCAAATAAACACCTTTTTGATGACCTTTTATTTATGAACGCCTCGCCGAAATGAACGCCAATAGTCCTGATAAGATCACCTTAGACGCTTCGGGTATCGAATTGAATAACAATACTCTCATTAATTCGAGCTCTAACAAGCAGGTCACCTTGTCTTCATCCGAAAGTTTGATCCTTGAACATTTGGTGATGAATAGCCCGAAAGCGATTGGCCGAGACTTCCTTCTTGAACATTGCTGGCCTGGGCGGGTGGTGACAGGAAGCTCGCTAAACGTAGCGATAAAGAACATTCGTACAGCGTTGAATGAACTGAACTGTGAGTGCAAAATTTTAACGGTTCAGAAGCAAGGGTACAGTTTTAGCAGGCCTCAACAGCTTGGTGGTTATCTATCAACACCCATTTCTGCTATTCAAACTCAAGTAGCTCAAGTTAATGTTCCTAATGAAACCGTTGAGCTAGAGGTTTTTAATACTGACAGTGATCGCAGTGATGACAGTAAAAGCGAGTCTGTATTACCCCAACAACGGGAACTTCATAAACAGCGAAGGGTTAAGAGTTTTCTCACTCGTCACCAATCTCGTATCGTAGGGATGGTCGTCAGCGCGCTTCTTCTCGTGCTGTTTTATCAGTTCGTTTTTTTTATGGATAAAACGAGCTATCGTGGCATGGATGTTTATCACGACAGTTTGAATTTTGATCAAGAATTATTAACCGAACTCAATACCGTCTCAGAACTCGGTGTTGATTCGCTTTATCTGCATCGCATCGGAGTTGGGTGCCAGAATATCCAAGCCGTCGCATTGATAAACGGGCGCTGGAAAGAGATGAGTCACCAGTTTAAATCTTTGTCTTGCGATGACGATAATGACGATGAGCGAGGGTGAGTGATATGAATCGTAAGTTTTGGATGCCTATCTTACTCACGTTTTTTGTGATTCTAAATGTAGGCTTAATTTCTGGGCTCGCAACCAAAAGTACTTATAAATTTTCCGCAGAATACCCGATGGTAGGCTGGGAAAAAATATCACTTCGATTGGAAAATGGTCGAGTCAAAATGCAGTACATTGGTTACGATATCGATGGGAATATCGCTCAAACTAAGCAGATGTTTGGCGTGTTCTTGCGCTGGGGGAATCATTACTACTTTTATCAATTGGATCAAGATCAGGCCCAAGATAAGCAGACATTCAATATCAAGCACTTATACATTCAACAAACACAAGGCAAGCGCAGTGTGTTGGTATCAAATCAGCGCGGCCTTTATGTCACTAAGAAGGGCACGCCGTTAGAGCTCAAAGGCATCATGCATGGCGACCGTTTACGTTGATCCAGTCACTAAACGTGAGTATCGAGCCTTTGGTTAGCTTTTACCGATGACGTTCAGCTTAGTTTTGATAAAGTCACTGTGGTCAACGTAGAGCAGTTCTGCGGTTTTACGGATCACTGAATCTTCAAGTGGGTCAATCTCTCCATCCGCATGCGCGACTTCCCACATAGCTTTGATTAATTCTATGCGAACCGGCTGCGAAAGCTCTCGCAGTTGAGAAGTGAAATCGTACAGAGAAACAGATTGTTCAACTTGAGGCTCAGCTTGTGTTAATAAAGCTTTTGATTCTTCTTCGGTTATGTTCAGTAAACGCTGAAGTAAGTGCAGTTTGGCTTGTTGCTCTGATTCGTTGATCGCGTGGTCTGCACCAGCGACTTCGCATAACAAGCTGGCGATGGCTAAGTTAGGTGAGGCAGTGGGCGTTTTGCCTAAATCAGAGCCGTCAACTAATTGTTTAAATAACGAGGTAAGTGAGTTAAACATAAGAGCATTCCAGTTATGGTGAATATTATTACTATTGGGCCTACGGAGTGTGATCGCAAGCGTCTTTACTTAAAACTGACATTACGAAGAGGTCAGCAATAAGGAACACGCCCTAGTAAGGTTCAGGAAAGCGGGTGGTTTTACCGTCACCACTAAGTGTTGTGATCGACAGTGGTTTACCATCCTCATCTAGCCTTAACTCACCAATCGCACTTCGGTTTGAAAGGCGATAGAAGGTTTGATTGTCTGGGCTTCGCTTCTCGATCTTTAAGCGCTTTCGCTTGGTGAAATAGTTCAGAATCGAGCGCGGGCTATACAATAGTCTGTCCCACACATCACAGAATTTAAGCAGCGGCGCTGGGAATTGATTTTTAATGCCACTACAGGTGATTTGATAAATGTTCGGGCTATTTCGGCGGTATCTAAGCTTGATATCGTAAGCAAAGGAGTAGTGAACATCGCCCGAAAGCACCACGAAATTGGTCGGTGTTTTGGTATGGGTAAAGATACTGATCAGCGTATTGGCACTGCCCGGATGTGCCATCCAGTTTTCAGCGTCAATCACCAATGGCTTACCAATTGTTGTCGCCATTTTTTGTAGTGTTTCAATGAACTTAACGCCGAACATTGGCGCAGCAGAAATAATCACGACTTTATCTTGATGCATCAATTGATGTTGAAATTCAATCAAGGCCTCCCAGTCCATCAAACCTGAAGGTTTATTCATACGAGATTCCGAACGCCAGCGACGGGTTCGGGTATCCAACACAATGACTTTGGGTGAAGTATCTATTGTGTAATGCCACTCCTCAAAGCGACTCAACATCTCAATGAAGGCTCGATGCTTGTTTGGCTCGATGTCGCTAACAGAGTGAGTAGTCGCGGCATCGCCGGTTTCACTGTTCGTTTGTTTAAGGTTGTCCGTTTGTTCAACGTCATGCGTTTGTTTAAGAACGCGCGCTTGATCGACAAAAAGCTGTTTTGCTTGCTCGATGAATGTCTCGTCGAAGCTCTCCGGTTTATTACCCCAGCCCTGACACATCCAGTAGGCCGCAAGGCCGTTACCAATGACTTGAGTTGCGAACTGGTTTTGGTCTACGGCATGTTCCCAACCCACGGTAAGGTTCCAATCATCGGTCACATCGTGATCATCAAAGATCATGTACGTAGGGATATGTGCGAACAGACGTTGTACTTGCGGTAAGCCAGCAATGAAATCATCCATGATGACGCTTTCATCACGCCACTGTTGCTGCTCAGTCGGTGTTAATTGGCGTCCACCTTGAGTGAAGTTATTCTCAATTAAGCGCTCTCGATTGACACACTGCCACAGTGTCGGCGACCAAACTAACAGGTACATCGCGATAAACTCAGACAGCGTGACCAAGTGGTTTTCACAATCGGTAGAGCTAAAAATCGGTACGCCACGATTCGGGAAGAACTTATCGAGCATGGATTCTGAAGTGGTGTGGTGTGGCAAGTACTGATCACGTTGATATAAGTGATATTCGCTCTCAAATAAGGCGTCACTGCTGTTGATTCGGTTAACTTGCGAGTCAGTCGGTAAGCTCTCTCCCACTAGGCCAAGCAATTGAATCACTTGCTGAATAGCATCAAGTGTTGGGCCTGCCACATGGTCAGCGTAGATCTGATCGCCGCTCATCATCAGCATATCGGGTCTTTCAGCGACGGTTTGATCGGCAATCTTGTTATCTGCTGCGACTAGGCTGTCTTTGCTTGGATGATGTGGATTACGGCAAGAGCCATGAAGAATGTAATCAGCCGAGGTCGATATCTTAAACTCAACGCGAGATTTACCGTTGTAAACAAGGTGAGGGGCAAGCTCTTTTAATGAGCCTGACTCTGTGTGAACGTCATACTCTAGAGGTGTATTCGTCGGGAACTCGCCTTGTAAGCGGATGAGCGTTACCCACGCATGTGTACCGATTTGAATCGAATCATGATCTTCAAGCGATGAGGTATAAAACGGTTGGTCTGGCTCTACGTCAGAATTACGGGTATACAGTTCGGCTCTGCCTGTCAGAGGCGAGCTGGTGGCTAACCAAAGTACGACTTCAGTTGCAGTCGTTTTTCTTAAAATGGGTCCGGCGAGTAACAGGGGAAGAGATGATGTCGTAGAGGGTTTCAATACGGTACCTAAAATCGTTGGTGGCTAGTCGTCGTGGTGTTGTTTTGTTTCGAGCTTGTTCGTTTCAGGCTCTGTTATGTCAGGCGCGATCATTTCAGACTCAGGTGTTTCAGAACCATCTGCTTCAAGGAGTTCGATAACTTCCGAGCTAGAAAGTTCATGGCCCATTAGAAATATTGCCAATAGGGCATCGGCTTTGGTCTTAGTATCGGATGTGTCGTCTAACACTTGCTCTAGTTTTTCACGAATCATAGCAATTTCGTGTTCAACAAAACCACGGCCTTCTTCATCCCCTTGATTGTCTTCAGGGGCATTATCGAACTCAAGAAATAGCATGTCGCCGTCTAGGTTGGTATTCACCAAACGCTCGGGCAACCATGCCTCACCAATAACAATATCCGGATCGGAATCTTTGGGTAAGTGATCTATAATGTTTTGTAATTCGGAGACTTTCACAATGCTTTCATTTAACCGAGAATATTCTACATTGTAACGGTCAATGCCGCTCAAACCTAAAATTAGTTAGCCGTTATGGCTAATAAATGTCTATTCAGTAACACAAAATTTATTACAAAGAGTAATTACATAAGAATGAAGCTCAAATATTTACCGACTCTCGCTTCGTCGGGCGTTGTTTTCGTCAGTAGCGTTTTCCTAAGTGCGAATGCGTGGGCCGCTGAAGAGCAAGAGTGGGGCATCGCTGCAATGTTTCGTACGGCAAGTATTCCTTACGACACGTCAGGTGGCGACCAAACGGTTAGCTCTTTTGTTCCAATGCTATTTTTCAAGAACGACTATGTGTTCATTGATGGAACTGAGATGGGTGCTTACCTTTATCAACCCGATGACGAGAAATGGTCTCTTAATGCTATCTCTCGCATGCGCTTTATTGATATCCCTGCTTCTGAGCAGAATGAAATTGAAGGTGATACGGCGGACTTTGGTGCTCAACTGACTTACCAACTTGATGGGCCTTGGTCTGTCGAAACGGAGTTAATGAGCGACAGTGAATTCAATTTTCACGGTAACTTACGTGCGAAAGCTAAGTATGAAACCGGAGACTGGGAGTTCACTCCGCGTGCGACACTGCGCTATAAAAGTGCGGATTTCAACAGCGAGTATTACTCAGCAGCCAATGAAACCATCGGCGCAGGTGTGGACCTGAATGTCGGTGTAGAAGCGCGTTACCATGTGGTTTCGAACTTATACTTATTGGGTTCAACCAGTGTGACTCGACTGGATGACAACGCTTACGATTCGTCGATTGTCGAAGACCGTTATCAAGGCGAACTTTACCTTGGTTTTGGCTTTTTCAATGATAAAACCAAAGCGCCAAAACCTAAGCTGAGCAATGCGCCGTATTTACGTGTTGCACACGGCTGGGCGACGCCATCGAATATTGGCGACATCATGAAATTCAACAGGGAGAAAGACGAATACAACAACCAGTTGACCTCCTTCTTCTATGGCCACCCGTTAACCGATGAGATCTTCGGTTTCCCATTGGACATCTACTTAACACCGGGTATCGCGCATCACTGGAATTCAGATGTTCAGTCAAGCAGCACCGAATACATTGTCGCAATTAAAGCGTATTACACTTTCGACTGGCCAACTCAATGGCGTGTTGGTGTGGCAGAAGGTATGTCTTACATCGATTCGCTGACTTACATCGAAGCGAAAGAGATGAAAGAGAAGGGTTATAACGGGAGCCACTTGCTTAATTATCTCGACTTTTCGTTCGACGTAAACGTAGGTGATTTAATGAGTAAGAATGACCTGAACAACTTATGGTTCGGCTATTCGTTGCATCACCGCTCTGCTATTTTTGAAAACGCCTCTCAGTTTGGTCGAATCAAAGGCGGCAGTAACTACAACACGGTTTATCTACAGTACGAGTTTTAAGCGCGTTTTTTAGCAGGCAGTTTATAACAGGCGTTTTTAGCGTTTAGTTTTTAACTGTGATTTTTGAAACATTCGGTTTGCGTTCGTCACGCTTCCATCGCTTTTACTAACGTGAGAGTGACTAATCAGCCTGATAGCAAAAGGTTTTCCCTTTGTTGTCAGGCTTTTTTGTTTGAGACTTGTGATATAATCGCGCGAGTTTAATAAGTACAAGAATAGGACACGCTTTGACTTCGTCTCCGGAAAAAGCAGATAACAACAAGAATGCAGCACAGCCAAGTTCTTCACAGAGCAAAGCGAAATCAAATAAGCCTGCATCGAACCGACCTGCTAAACAATTAAATGCTGAACAATCAAATACCAAAAAAGCTGAACAATCAGCGACAAAGACAAAATCATCTCAGAATAGCCCAGTATCTCTTCGTAAAGCGCTCCACGAATGTATGATGCGTGATCGCTTCCGTTTGAGTAAGCGAATTACTGGCGCGAGTAAAATCAAGAACGAACAATCTAAGCACGCTGTCTTCGATGAGATTGCGTTAGATATTGCCAAGTCAATGATGACGGCAACTCAGCGTGCTGCGCAGAAACCAACCATCGAATACCCAGAGATTCTCCCAGTAAGCCAAAAGCGCGATGATATTGCGAAAGCCATTGCTGAAAACCAAGTAGTTATCGTGGCGGGTGAAACGGGTTCGGGAAAAACTACTCAGTTACCCAAGATCTGTTCTGAGCTTGGCCGAGGTCGTTTTGGCCTAATTGGTCATACTCAGCCTCGTCGTCTTGCGGCGCGTTCGGTTGCAAACCGTATTGCGGAAGAGATGGAAACGCAGTTGGGTGAATTCGTTGGTTACAAGGTTCGATTCAACGACCAAATTTCTGAAAACACCCAAATCAAATTGATGACCGACGGTATTCTACTGGCGGAAATTCAACACGACCGTTTCTTAAGCCAGTACGACACCATCATTATCGATGAAGCGCACGAACGTAGCCTGAACATCGACTTCATCATGGGTTACTTGAGAGAGCTTCTACCAAAGCGTCCTGACTTGAAAGTGATTATCACGTCGGCGACTATCGATCCTGAGCGTTTCTCGAAGCACTTTAACAACGCGCCGATCATTGAAGTGTCAGGCCGTACTTACCCAGTAGATACGCGTTACCGCCCACTAGGTGGTGATGACAGTGATTCAGACCGCGATCAAATCGAAGGTATCTTTGAAGCGGTGGATGAGCTGTGTGATGAAGGCCAAGGCGATATCTTGATCTTCATGAACGGTGAGCGTGAGATTCGTGATACCGCGGACTCTTTAAGTAAACGTAACTTGCGTGATACCGAAATTGTTCCGCTTTACGCACGCCTTTCTGCGGGTGAACAGAACCGTATCTTCCAGTCTCATACTGGTCGACGCATCGTTCTGGCGACCAACGTGGCAGAAACCTCGTTAACCGTTCCGGGTATTAAGTATGTCATCGACCCGGGTACGGCGCGTATCAGCCGTTACAGCTATCGCACTAAAGTACAGCGCCTACCGATTGAGCCAGTGTCTCAAGCGAGTGCTAACCAGCGTAAAGGTCGTTGTGGTCGTGTTGCTGAAGGTATCTGTATTCGCCTGTACTCTGAGGAAGATTTTGAATCACGCCCAGAGTTTACTGACCCTGAGATTCTTCGTACTAACCTAGCATCGGTTATCCTTCAGATGACAGCGTTAGGCCTAGGCGACATTCAAGCATTCCCATTTGTTGAAGCGCCCGATAAGCGCAATATTCAAGATGGTGTAAGGCTACTTGAAGAGTTGGGTGCGATTGCGACAGTTGAACCGTCAGCGAACAAAAACAAGAACCATGGCGACGATAAGAAGAAGCTAACGGCAATTGGTCGTAAGCTCGCTAAGCTGCCGATTGATCCACGTTTAGCGCGTATGGTGATTGAAGCGCCAAGCAACCGCTGTTTGCACGAAGTAATGGTGATTGCCTCTGCATTGTCGATTCAAGACCCGCGTGAGCGTCCATCAGACAAGCAACAATCATCTGACGATAAGCACAAGCGCTTCTTCGATAAAGAGTCGGACTTCATCACGTTTGTGAACCTTTGGGATTACGTTAAGCAGCAACAAAAAGAGCTGTCGAGTAACCAGTTCCGCAAACAGTGTAAGCAAGATTATTTAAACTATTTACGTATCCGTGAATGGCAAGATGTGTACTTCCAAATTCACCAAGCAATGCGTGAATTGGACACTAAGCTGAATACAGAACCGGGCAGCTACGACGGCATTCACATGTCACTGCTATCAGGTCTGCTTTCGCACATTGGTATGAAAGACCAAGAGAAGAATGAATATCAAGGTGCTCGTAACGCACGATTCCATATCTTCCCTGCGTCAGGCCTATTTAAGAAACAGCCTAAGTGGATCATGTCTGCGGAGCTGGTGGAAACCTCAAAACTTTGGGGCCGTGTTATCGCCAAAATTCAGCCTGAATGGATTGAACCATTAGCGAAACACTTGATTAAGCGTAGCTACAGCGAACCACATTGGTCGAAGAAGCAAGCGGCAGTAATGGCACACGAAAAAGTGATGCTTTACGGAATCCCAATCATCCCGAAACGTTTAGTGAACTATGGTGCGATTGACGCAACCGTCAGCCGTGAGCTGTTTGTACGTAGCGCACTTGTTGAAGGTGAGTGGGAAACTAAACATGCCTTCTTCAAACAAAACCGTAAGCTTCTACAAGAAGTGGAAGAGCTTGAGCATAAGTCTCGCCGTCGTGACATCTTGATCGACGATGATGAACTGTTCGACTTTTATGACCAACGTGTGGGTGAAGAGGCGGTTTCAGGACGTCACTTCGACACATGGTGGAAGAAGACCAGCCAGAAAGCACCGGAGCTGCTTAACTTTGAAAAGTCGATGCTGTTCCGAGGCGATGCTAGCCACGTTACTGATTTGGATTACCCGAACTTCTGGCACCAAAACGGTATCAAGCTGAAGCTGAGCTACCAATTTGAGCCGGGCGATGACAACGATGGTGTAACGGTACACATTCCGCTGCCTATCTTGAACCAAATAGACCAGAACGGTTTTGATTGGCAGATCCCAGGCCTACGTCAGGAACTGGTGATTAGCCTAATTAAGTCGTTACCAAAAACGCTACGCCGTAACTTTGTGCCTGCGCCAAACTATGCAGATGCGTTCTTGGCTCGTGTTACGCCGCTTGAAGCTCCATTATTGGATTCGCTTGAGAAAGAGCTGCGCCGCATGACCGGTGTGGAAGTGGTACGTGATGACTGGAAGTTAGACCAGATTCCAGAGCACTTAAAGGTAACATTCCGTGCTGTGGATCATCGCAAGCGCAAACTGAAAGAGCAGAAAGACCTGCATGAGTTGAAAGAAAGCCTGAAAGACAAGGTTCAAGAAACACTTTCTAAAGTGGCAGACGATGACATCGAGCAGCAAAACCTGCATACGTGGAGCTTTGGTGAGTTACCAAAAGTCTACCAACAGAAACGTGGTGGCTATGATGTTAAAGCCTTCCCAGCACTGGTGGACACCAAAGACAGCGTAGAGATCAAATTGTTCGAAACAGAACAAGAGCAGATCACTGCAATGAAATCGGGTCAGCGTCGTTTAATTCTGTTGAACGTACCATCACCGATCAAATACTTGCACTCGAATTTACCGAACAAATCTAAGCTCGGTTTGTACTTCAACCCATACGGACAGGTGCTCGATCTTATCGATGACTGTATCGCTTGTGGTATTGATAAGCTGATTGAGCAGAAGGGCGGCATAGTTTGGGAGCCAGAGCAGTTTGAAGCTCTAAAAGAACACGTACGTGCAGAGTTGGATGACACCGTTGTTGAGATTGCTCAGCAGGTTGAAACCATCTTAACCACGGCATTCGCCATCAGTAAGAAGCTGAAAGGGCGTGTGGATCTTTCAATGGCATTTGCGCTTTCAGACATTAAAGCTCAAATAGAAGGTTTGATTTTTAAGGGGTTTGCCACAGAATGCGGCTGGAAACGCTTGCCGGATATTCTACGCTATATGAAAGCGATAGAGCGCCGAATGGAAAAACTGCCGATTGACCCGAATAAAGATCGCCTTCATATGATCAAAGTGGACTCTGTAATGAATGATTACAAAGAGCTGCTGAATAAAATTCCAAAAGGGATCGCGGTTCCAGAAAATGTAAAAGAGGTGCGTTGGATGATAGAAGAGCTTCGTGTAAGCTTCTTCGCACAGCAACTCGGTACACCTTACCCAGTATCAGATAAGCGTGTTAAAAACGCGATTGATGCTTGCTAAACGAATAAAGCTAGACGCAGTGGCAAGGTTTGGGTATAAATCTTGCTTATTGCATTACTAATTGAATAGTTATTACATACAGGGCGACTTGGTGGCAATTCATTACCACGCAAGGCCTGCCAACAGGACGAAAAAGGTCGAATATGAAAAAAACGTTATTGGCTCTAGCACTGCTAGGTGCATCTTCAACAGCGATGGCTGATTCTTGGTTGTACGGCGGCGCAATGGGTGGTCAAAACTCATTAGGTAATCAAGAAGAGACAGCGATGGGTATCCACGTGGGTACGGGCATCCTTCCATTTATTGGTGTTGAAGCGGGTTACTGGGATCTAGGTTCTTTCGACAGTGTTAAATACGGCAACCAAACACTGACTAAACTAGACGCAAGCACAACTTACCTAGCAATCAAACCAAGCATCGACTTTGGTCCTCTTCACGTATACGCGAAGGGTGGTCTTCACTCTTACGAGCTTAAAGCGAACGGCTTCAAGCAAGACGAAGTTGATATCATGTACGGTGTAGGCGCAGAATACTTCATCTTTGGCCCACTATCTGTAGGCGCTAGCTACCAAAACTTCAACATGAAAGATGACGACTCAGGCGTTTTCTCTCTAAACGCAACTATCCACCTACTGTAATTAATCAGTAAGGCGATCGTAAATAGCGGTCGGATAATTGTTTGATGGGTTTATAATACCAATCGTAGTAAATAACTGTTCATCCTAGCTAGTTAAAACGCTCGATAACTTCGTTAGAAATTTTGATTGTAGAATAACTACTTATCAAAAATTGCTGCCTTGTTCTCAAGCCTTTTTCCGGCGCTATTTATGATCATTTACTTACTGTGATTGGTATAAAAACTCATAAAAAATGCCAGCTTGATAGCTGGCATTTTTGTATCTATTGACCGGGTAATCTTGACGGTATTTTCTGACCGTAGACCGTAGACCG
>NZ_JBFRVM010000085.1:66228-89098 GCF_041475145.1 Vibrio sp. 10N.222.49.A3 | reverse complement strand
CAGCAACTCGCTGCAAAAACCAGCTCGAAAGATCAACACGCCCTAATTTCAACCCAAAAACTTTTTGTAATGACTGATGGCGTGATAAATAACGGTGTAATAGATGGATGCTCGTGTAATAACAACAGAAACTTTACCTCTAAGACTTGGGTTAACAATGTGGTCTCATTCCGAGTGGCAAAGTCAGTTCTATGGTAAAGGAACAAAACCCGCTGAGCGCTTAGAAAAATACACCCAAGTTTTTCATACCGTTGAAGGCAACACGACTTTCTATGCGACACCCAGTGTCTCAACGGTCAATAACTGGAAAGCCGCGAGTCACGATGATTTCAAGTTTACTTTTAAGCTGCCTAAGTTCATCACCCACCAGCAGCACTTAAAACATTGCCAAGCCGAACTCAAAGAATTTCTGCTCACCATGTCGCCCCTACATAGGCGCATTGGTCAGTGGACGATTCAATTGCCCCATAGCTTCGAACCCAGCATGCTTCCTGCCCTGCAAAAATTTTGTACCTTGTTTCCAAAAGACATGCAGCTCGGCGTTGAAGTTCGTCACCTTGGTTTCTTTGATAAAGGCGATGCCGAAAAACGTTTCAATCATTGGTTAATAGAAGAAGGGATCAATCGCATCATTATGGATAGCCGTCCTGTTTTCTCCGCACCACCAACCACAGAAGCGGTGATCGACGCGCATCAAAAGAAACCACGTGTTCCGGTTCATGCCATTGCGACGGCAAACAATCCGATGGTTCGCTTTATTGGTCATCCAGATCAGGAACACAATCTGGCTTTCTTTAAACCTTGGTTCGCGAAATTACCGACTTGGTTAGACGAAGGAAAACAACCTTATTTAATGATCCACACCCCAGACAATAATCACGCCCCTGAGTTGGCGATTGCTATCTATAAGCAATTACAGACGCAAGTTGCTGAACACACAAAGATAACCTTGCCTAATTTGGCGGAGTTTCCTGCTCAAAAAGGCGACCATCAAATCTCGATGTTTTGATAGTAAACAACTACTAACAAGCGTTCACTTTCATCAATCTCAGTTTTCGTGACAGCCGCGCTTTTTTTACGTAAAATACGTCCCCTTTTATTTGGTATGAATTTTGTGCCAATTACGCTGACTGTCGAGAGAAAATGCCATGAGCAACACAGACAATATCTTTTCCGCTCCTATTGATAAAATTGGAGACTTCACCTTTGATGCAAGGGTTGCTGAAGTATTTCCGGATATGATTCAACGCTCGGTGCCTGGCTATAGCAATATCATCTCTGCAATCGGCATGCTGGCTGAACGCTTTGTAAAGCCACATTCAAATATTTACGACCTTGGCTGCTCGCTTGGTGCTGCGACACTTTCTATGCGTCGTCACATTCAGCAAGAAGGCTGCACGATTTTCGCTATCGATAATTCAGAAGCCATGGTTGAACGCTGTAAGCTGCATGTAAACGCCTACCGCAGTGACACACCGGTAGAAGTGATTGAAGCCGACATCCGTGAAGTGGAAATCAAAGACGCCTCTGTTGTGGTGCTTAACTTTACACTGCAATTTCTGTCTCCTGACGACCGATACTCTCTGCTTGAAAAAATTCATGCAGGCTTACGCCCGGGCGGAATCTTAATCCTTTCTGAAAAGTACGTATTCGAAGACGAAAGCTCAAATGAACTGCTTATCGACCTGCACCATGATTTCAAACGTGCTAACGGATACAGCGAGCTAGAAGTCAGCCAGAAACGTAGCGCAATTGAAAACGTGATGCGTCCTGACTCGATTACAGTTCACAAGCAACGTTTTGAAAAGATTGGCTTCTCAAGTAGCGAAGTGTGGTTCCAATGCTTCAACTTCGGTTCAATGTTCGCGATTAAATAGCGCACATACCCAGTCAGCTCGTACTAAAACGTCATCCTCAAGAGCGAGGAACGAGCGAGTTGGGGATCTCTATCAAGTACGATAAACCGAGACTCCCTATCATGTTCGTCCCTCACTGTAGGGAATGACAAATTTAATTTCTATTTTAGGGTTTATTGACCCTATTAACTCAGTGAAAAACTATGTTTAATTTTGCCAATTTTTATCAACTCATTGCCCAAGACACTCGCCTTCAGCCGTGGCTTAATGTTCTTCCTCAACAGCTGACGGATTGGCAAAATGCAGAACACGGCGACTTCGACCGTTGGTTACGTGCACTGAATAAAATCCCGCAAGGTGTGCCTGATCAAGTTGATCTGAAAAACTCAGTGACGATTGGCAGCTCTACACCGTTCCACACGGGTGAACTTAAAAAGTTAGAAAGCTTACTGAAGACTTTCCACCCTTGGAGAAAAGGCCCTTACACAGTTCACGACATTCACATCGATACAGAATGGCGCAGTGACTGGAAATGGGATCGTGTGCTTCCACATATCTCTCCATTGAAAAACCGTTCGGTTCTCGATGTAGGTTGTGGCAACGGCTACCACATGTGGCGCATGCTAGGTGAAGGTGCTCGCTTAACGGTGGGTATCGACCCTTCTCACTTATTCTTGGTTCAGTTTGAAGCCATTCGTAAATTGATGGGCGACGACCAACGTGCTCACCTATTACCTCTAGGTATTGAGCAACTGCCAAAACTGGAAGCTTACGACACTGTATTCAGCATGGGCGTGCTTTACCACCGCCGTTCACCACTTGATCATTTGATTCAACTAAAAGACCAATTGGTATCTGGTGGCGAACTGGTACTTGAAACGTTAGTGATTGAAGGTGACGAAAACGCTGTTCTTGTGCCTGTAGATCGCTACGCGCAAATGAGAAACGTTTACTTCTTCCCATCTGCACGCGCACTGAAACGCTGGCTTGAACAGGTAGGCTTTGAAGACGTGCGTATCGTTGATGAAAATGTTACAACGATTGGCGAACAACGCACAACGGAGTGGATGACACACAACTCTCTACCGGATTACTTAGACCCTAATGATCCAAGTAAAACCGTAGAAGGTCACCCAGCACCAAGGCGTGCGATTCTAGTAGCGACAAAACCTTAAGCTCTGTTACACAAAACCATAAGCTCTGTCGTCATACAGCCACCGTTATTTATATGTGGGAATTTTGATAAAAAAGAGAACTAATTGTACAAAAGTTGCGCTCATGTTTAATAAGTGAGCGCCCTTAAGTGACAATAATTTTCGTAGCGCTCACATTGCGATTCAATATGACCAGACTCTTACAATAGGATGCTTCACGCATCCTTTTTTGTGGGATAAACTTCTAAATAGTCTGAACTATTCTCTAATTTCCAAAGGTTTTTATATGTTTAAGCGATTATCGCCTATCGTGGCGGTTGGTTTGCTCTCTGGTTGCACCCTCACGAGCGGTGCTACCTACCATCAAGAAACTCTCGACGCTATTTCCCGCTCAGAGACAAACATCGCAAACAAGGTTCAAAATCTTGAACTGCAGCTAAGTAATCAAAGTGATTATATTGAAAGCTTGGAAGACGAAATTACCACTCTTTCTAGTCAATTAGATGTTCACCTGACCAGTATGGAACACAGGGTCATTGAAGAGCTAAAAGAAGCCGAGCCTGTTGCCGTTGCAGCTGCACCTACCGCTCCTACATCACAGCCGACTATTCTAGGCGGTATTGAAAAAGTATCGATCGACTCTATCAAACAAAGCTTCGATGCTCGTGTTGATACTGGCGCAACCACCTCTTCTTTAAATGCCGTCGACATCAAAGAATTCGAACGCAACGGTAAAGATTGGGTTAAGTTCCATTTGGCAGATAAAGCACAAGCAAAAGAAGACCAAAAATGGATCGAAGCGCCCGTTGTACGTTATGTGAAAATCCGTCAATCGACGAATGATCAAACAGAACGTCGAGCTGTGATCGAATTATGGGTAAAAGTCGGAAAAATCCATGAAAAAGCGCAATTTACATTGGCGGATCGCTCTCAAATGAGTCACCCTGTATTACTAGGGCGCGAATTTATCAAAGACATAGCGCTAGTAGATGTAAGTAAAAAGTACGTACAAACGGAAGTTAAATAACAATAGTAGGGTAAGCTATGACGTCAAGAATTCCATTTTATATTTCTATATTCCTGCTCATCGTGGCAGGTATAACTCTGAGTATGTTCAGACATACAACCTACGGTGTACCCTGGACTCCAGGCGAAACTAATCAGGTTTGGGACATTGAAGCTCGTATCGAATTCAATGCAGTGGGCAAAGAAGCAAAAGTTTCACTAGCCGCACCTCACACACAGTCTAACTTTACACTTATCGGCGAGTCAGCTTCATCACCAGGCTATGGCATTTCGTACTTGAATACAGATTCAGGTCGCCGTGCTGAGTGGTCAATTCGTCACGCAGATGGTCCGCAGACTATCTACTACAAGACACAGTTCTTAGTCGATAGCCAAGCGAACGTTACCTCAACACCTCCAGAAGGTGATGTGGCTCAACCAAGCTTTGATGGTCCTGAAGAAGCCGCGGCCCTTGCTTTGATTGACAGAGCAACCAAGCGCTCAGCAGACAACATCACCTTTACTCGTGAGTTAATCAAAACGCTTAACGATCCAGACAGCCAAAACTCAGCGCTGATTCTGAATAACATGACCAAAGTGGAAGCGACACACAAGCTACTTTCTGCCGCTAAAATCCACAACAAAGTCGTCGGTGTTATTGAACTGGAAGACGGACGTCGTCGCCAATCAATCCAACACATGAACCAAATTTGGGATAATAACCAGTGGGTTCTATTCTCTCCTGAATCTAGCGAGCAGCAAGTTCAACCAAACCTGCTAATTTGGGATGAATCAAATGTATCTCTATTAGACGTGGTTGGCGGTCAGAACAGTAAAGTTCACTTCTCTATGATTGCTCAGGAAGTTACTCCAACTGAAGCAACCAACAGTAAAGTATCAGCGGATCAACTGTTAAACCTTTCCATTCATAGTCTGCCGCTAGAAGAGCAAGCGATGTTTAAAACCATCATGCTGATTCCTATCGGTGCTCTGATTGTTGTGTTCCTACGTGTCATCATAGGTCTTAAGACTTCTGGTACGTTCATGCCCGTTCTGATTGCCGTGGCATTCGTTCAAACACAGTTGGTTACCGGTATTGTTGGCTTCCTACTGATTGTAGGTACCGGTCTTGTAATTCGAAGTTACTTATCCAAACTCAACCTATTGCTCGTGGCCAGAATATCCGCTGTAATTATTACAGTAATTATGATTATTTCGATATTTACTGTAGTCGCATTTAAAATCGGACTTACAGAAGGCCTATCAATTACGTTCTTCCCAATGATTATCTTGTCTTGGACTATCGAACGTATGTCTATCCTTTGGGAAGAAGAAGGCGCGAAAGAAGTTGTACTTCAAGGTGGTGGCTCTCTATTTACCGCGGTGCTTGTTTACTTAGGTATGACTAACCCGTTCATTCAGCACTTAACGTTTAACTTTATTGGTTTACAGCTTGTTATTCTAGCGACCATCTTGTTACTAGGTAACTACACAGGCTACCGTCTAACCGAGCTTCGTCGCTTTAAACCGCTAGCGGAGGACTAAGTTATGTTTGATCAATTTACTTCACCGTTTAAGTTGAAAGACAAAGGCATAATGGGAATGAACAAGCGTAACCATAGTTATATTGGCCGCTACAATGATCGTTCCAAGTACCCACTCGTTGATGACAAGCTTAAGACTAAAATCATTGCTGAACAGGCTGGCGCCACCGTGCCAAAGCTTATTGGCGTTATTAGTCACCAAGCTGAAGTAAAAACAATCCACAAGATGGTTAAAGAGTGGCCGGGTTTTGTAATCAAGCCCGCTCAAGGCAGTGGTGGTAAAGGCATCCTTGTTGTGATCTCTCATAAAGATGGCGTTTACACCAAACCATCGGGTTCTACTATCAATGAAGAAGATGTAGAGCGCCATATCAGTAACGCGCTCGCGGGCCTTTTCTCACTGGGTGGCAAGAACGATGTGGCCGTAGTTGAAAACCTCATCAAGTTTGATGAGTGTTTTGAAGGCTTCAGCTACGAAGGTGTGCCAGACGTACGAATCATCGTATTCAAAGGCTACCCTGTGATGGCGATGATGCGTCTGTCCACTTCAGATTCAGATGGTAAAGCTAACTTGCACCAAGGTGCTGTTGGTGTGGGTATAGACATTGCGACAGGTAAAGCGGTTCGAGCGGTTCAGTTCGACCAGCCTGTTACACACCATCCAGATACGGGTAAAGAACTCGCGTTATTACAAGTTCCTCACTGGGAAAAGCTGTTAACTCTAGCATCAAGTGCTTGGGAAATGACGGGCTTAGGCTATATGGGTACTGACATGGTATTAGACCAAGAAGAAGGCCCTATGGTACTAGAACTTAATGCTCGACCTGGTTTAGCTATCCAAATCGCGAACGGCGCGGGGCTACTTCCTAGACTGCATCATATTGAAAACCTTGGCACGCCTGCTGAATATCCAAAACCTGCGGAGCGTGTTGCTTACGCTGCAAAACAGTTCGGTCACAACTAGTCAAAATTTTGTCACTTAAATTTTAGGCCAAAATTTGGGGTGTTTGGGGTTATCTCCCCTTGCATCCCAATCCTTTCTATACGCTTACTTCAGCAACATATTCACACCAAAAATAGATTAAAAGGTACTTATTTGTGCTAATTCCGCCTAGGAAGTAGAAAAATACGCACCATCAAAATCAATTAAAACCCATCAAATTTGTGTAGATACCCTATTCACTGTAAATCCCACGCATAAGTATTCACACTGCTTGTTTGTAACGACGTTCCCTTACAAAACGACCAACAAATAAATTGTAACCCTATGTTAGCATACGGATAATTTAGTCAATAAAATAAGCAACAACTGTTAAGGAAATGCTCTGATGACCGTCAAAAATAAGATTATGCTAACAATTAGCGGCCTAATCTGTTTAACGATTTTAGTTATATCTACGATAGGATATTTCGAATTTAAGTCTGCCACCACGGATGACTACCGTCATAACTTGTCTACGAAATCGTTTCTTGTAGCCAAAGCTGTCGAAGGGAAAATGGAAGCGTATTTCGGCGCTTTGGAAAGCATTTCAACCAGTATCCATACTGATAGATCCGGTAACATCATGATCAACCCGATGCTGTTGAAAATGATGACGAACAGTAAAGAATCTCTTGGTGTTCTTAATATTTACATCGGTCTTCCTGATGGCAAAACTTACGACGTTAAAAATCAAGGTATCATTCCTAACTTTAATGCTAAGCAAAAACAACGCGAATGGTTCAACCTTGGGTTTTCAGGTGCAAAACGATCAGTAACTAACCCTTACCTAGCAACAACAGGGCATTTAACCATGTCGGTTGTTATTCCTTTTAAAGCCAGAGGCGAAACGAAAGCTGTTATTGGCCTTAGTCTTAAAATGAGTGATATTACAGACTATATAAACGAGCTATCTGAAGTGCCAAACTTATTTGTCTCTCGCCAAGATGGTTTCCTTGTTGCCGCTAGCTATGAAGATTTTATTGGTAAAAATATCTACGATCTTCGACCATCATACCGTGAACACGGTAGTAAGATGACCAGTGAGCACTCTTACAATGTTCCAGATAAAGGCGACTTTTATGTCGTTTCGTCTCAAATTGAGTCATTAGGTTGGAATACCTGAGCTTGGGCAAGTTGGGACGACATTGAGGCGCCTTCAAACGCGATGGTGAAAATAAATACTGTAGTTGGTCTAATTTTCGCGGTTATGGCAACCGGAATAACATTCTTATTAGTCACCCGATTAATGTATCGTCCTATTGGCGGAGAGCCACAATACATCGAAGCTCTTGTTAGTCGAATTTCGGCAGGAGACCTGACCAACATC
The DNA here is from genome assembly GCF_041475145.1 of Vibrio sp. 10N.222.49.A3. Taxonomy (NCBI): domain Bacteria; kingdom Pseudomonadati; phylum Pseudomonadota; class Gammaproteobacteria; order Vibrionales; family Vibrionaceae; genus Vibrio; species Vibrio sp. 10N.222.49.A3. Next base: position 81,230 of record NZ_JBFRVM010000085.1, on the reverse strand, counting down.
CCTAAATTAAATGGCGATGAAACGGGGATCTACCGTTCAACTCTTGAAATGGCAGGTAACCTCCAAGGCATTATTGGCAATATTGAGCAGTCTTCAAACTCTCTCTCATCACAATCTTCATCTCTTGAGACCTCGTCAAATCAGTTAAGTACCTCATCAGAAGAGCAAATGATGCAGCTAGAGCAAGTTGCAACCGCGATGAATCAGATGACCGCGACTGTTGCGGAAGTGGCTCAAAATGCGATGCAGGCATCATCATCATCCAATGAGGCAAGCCTTTCATCTCAGTCAGGTCTTGAGACTGTGGGTGACATGAACCAGCAAATCAGCTTACTTGTAACGAATATTGAGCAGGTTCAAGATTCGATTCTTGGTGTTGAAAAAGAAACTCAAAATGTAGGTAGCATACTTGATGTTATCCGAGGTATTGCTGAGCAAACAAACTTGCTGGCATTAAACGCAGCAATTGAAGCAGCTCGAGCGGGTGAGCAAGGTCGCGGCTTCGCCGTCGTGGCTGACGAGGTGCGTAACCTCGCTAACAAGACACAAGAAAGCACGAACGAAATACAAACCATGATTTCATCACTTCAAACTCAAGCAAAACAATCTGTTGAGCTTATGGTTGAAAATGCGGAAACAGCTAAAGTAACTCGTGAAAAGTCAGATCAAGCGAGTCAAATGCTGAATACTATTCAGCATGAGATTGGGACAATTCAAGACATGAACAACCAGATTGCAGCGGCAGCGGAAGAACAATCGCAAGTAGCCGTTGAAATCAACGAAAATGTAGTGAATGTAAATGATTTGGCGCGAGCGACTGTCGATGACGTCCAGCAAAATGTTCAAACAGCGCAAAATGTTAATAATGTTTCGGACGAACTGCATCAAACGATAAAGATGTTTAAGATCTAATCTTAGATAAGCTAAACGTACCGACAACCTATACGTTAAAGCCTAAGTATCAAAATCTTCGGCTTAAAAAAAGATAACGTAATTAAAACCGCCTTCTCTTCTGAGAAGGCGGTTTTTTATATGGTAATAAGTTCAGGCTGAGTCATGCCAATCACAGTCAGTCATTATAAATAGCTCAGGAATACCACCCTCACCCTCACCCTCACCCTCACCCTCACCAAAAGAATACGAGACCCGTGAAGCTGCCAAACAAAAAAAGCCCCGAAGTGTATACTTCGAGGCTATTAATTTACGGTAGATAGATTACGCTTCTAAGGGGTTTCGATAAGCTCTTGAACAGGAGATACCGGTTTGTTTTGAGCAAAACCACGCAGACCAACAACGTGTACGTGTTCGTGGTCTTTGAAGACCTTACGTACCAGTTTGTAGGTTGTACCTTTCTCTGGGCTAATGTTCTCTGGCGCAGCAATCAGAAGTTGCATACCTAAACGGTCACACAGTTCAAACAGCGTAGAGATCGACTTAGAATCCAGACGAGCGGCTTCATCAAGGAACAACAAACGACATGGAACGATGTCTTTACTACGAAGTCGACGAGATTCCTCTTCCCAGCTCTGAATAACCATCAATAGGATTGACTGACCCGTACCGATCGCCTCACCCGTAGACAATGCACCCGATTCCGCTTGTAACCAACCGTCTGAACCACGGTTAACTTCAACACTCAGCTCTAGGTAGTTACGGTAATCCAGTAACTCTTCACCAAGAACTTGCGGAGAACGTTGACCCATATCGATATGTGGATTGACACGTTGGAACAACTTCGCCATCGCTTCAGAGAAGGTAAAGCGCGTTGATTCAAACAAATCTTTGTGTTGATCTTGTTGAGTCGCTAGCCCTGATAGCAAGATCTCGTGGCTTTCACGGATCTTAACGTTCAGACGCACGCCCTTAACCTGACCAAAGTAGATATTCGACAGACCTTGGTTGAGCATACGAATACGGTTCTGCTCGCGCTGAATCGTTTTCTTTATGATACTTGCTACCGACTCAGAGCTGATCGCTAAGCGGTTTTCACGCTGCGTCAGTTCTTCTGTTAGTCGAGCTAGCTCTACTTCCATCTCTTCGATTGCTTCAACCGGATCATCGGTATGAATGATGTCTTGGCGAATGCGCTCTCGAAGGTGTTGGTAAACCGCAATGTAAAACAGAACCTTACGCTCTGGATGTGCGTTGTCTTCAGAGAGACGCAGCGAATCACGCAGGTCGTCATTGTCGGCTACAGCCAGACGTAGCGCACCCAGTGATTTATCCGACATAGAGCGAAGTTCGCCCGCCGTTAAATAAGCCAGTTCACGTTTGTGCAGACGACGTTCAACGTCATTCTCACGAGCTAAACGCAGTACTGAACACCAGCCGGCTTTTGCTGCAACAACGAAGGTACGAAGCTCTGTGTACTCTTTCTGAACTTTCTTAAGACGCTTAGCCAGCGCTTTCATCTCAAGTTCAGTTGAGGTAATCGTGCGTTCGTATTCACTCTTACGGCTACGAGAAGTATGCAAACGCTCTTGAAGCTCGTCACGACGACGAACCGCGCGCTCTTCAGCACCTTCATCAGCGTTAACACCGAACTCTTGTAGCTCTTGCTTGAACTCTTGAACCGTCTCTTGCTTCGCTTGGTGCGAGCTCTTCAATGCTGCCAATACTTGGTTGTACTGGTTCATCTGTTCGCGAGCTTGCTTCAAGCCATCGCGGCCTTTAGCTCGTGCTTGTTCTGCTTGAACCAACTTCGCTTTCAGTTGTTCGCTCAGTTCGCTGCTCTTGTTAAGCAGGTCAACAGAATCTGCGTAAGCAAAGTAGTGACGACGTTCGATTAAGTCAGAAAGAGCAAACACTTTACCTTTTAGAGTTTGTAACGCGCTGTCCGCCTGACGATACTCGGCTTCCAAAGCTTCGAATTGCTCTGGGTCAGCATCGAGTGCAGAAACGATTTGCTCCAATGAAGTAAGCGCTTTGCCATGAGTGTTCAAGTAAGACTTAGCTTCGCTTAAACGCTCTAGTTGTGCTTCTAATTCAGCGAGACGCTCAGCTAATGTTTCGTCTTCAAGAATACGAACCATTGGTGCCAATTTGTCCAGTGCACCAAGTGCTTGCTTACTTTGTAGAAGCTGACTGCGTTGTTGTTGCTCTTTAGAGTCAAGCTCAGCCAGAGAACGAACAATTTGATTACGCTTATCACGAATAGCAGCCAGTGCTTGTTCTGGATCTGCGTTAAACGCAACGTGCAGATGCTTCGCAACAAAGCTGTTAAATGCTTGGTATAGGCGATTCAGTTTCTGAGAGTCAAACGCAGCTTTGGCATGGTTTTCTACCACAACGTCACGCTCTTCACGCAATTTCTCTAGGCGTTGCTCACGAGCCGCACGGCCAAACAATGGAATCTCAGGGAAGCGCGAGTAACGCATTTGGCGATCGTTCAGCTGAACACACACCGCACCTTCAAGCTCATCGGCATTGAACGAGCTGTCATCAAACGCGTCTACATCGCCTTCTAGGATGTAAAGATCTTCTGGACAATCATCAAGATCCACCAGCTTCTCTTTAATGCCATCAAGGTCCGAAACCACAATTGCGTGACGAGCCGGGCCGTACATCGCACTGAAGTACGGTGCATCGCCAATCGTGATGTCATCGTAGATCTCAGAAAGCAGCACGCCACCAAGCGTATCCGCCAGACCTTTCAGGCGAGGATCGTTAGAGCCACCCGGAGAAGCTAAACGCTCTATCTCTTGTTCAAGTTCAGAACGGCGCGTCGCCAATTGATCTTTCGCTACCGCTTGAGATTTTTCGTCTTCAAGCACTTGCTGCATTTGAGTCATTACTGCTTGGCTATCTTCTAGCTCAGCTTCTGTTTGATCTCTTAGGGCTTCAAGTGCGTCGTTCGCCGTGATCCACGCTGGAGCAATAGACTCAAGTTTTTGAATCTCTTGGTCGTGGTTTTGTTGCACACGACGTTGCTCACTCTTCGCTTCACGCAGCTCTTCTTGAGCGTACTCAAGAGAATCGATCTGCATTGCATGGCGTTCACGTTCTTCATCGAAAACCGCTTCGTCAGTCAGTGAGATGTTGTGTTGCTTTTGGTATTCAGTCGCAAGCTCTTTTGCTTGACGCTGCTGCGCCACATCACGAGCCATGTCGCGGTGCTGAGCACGCCATTGCTGTTCGTTTTCAACAACGTGTTTTGCGTTACGGCCTTTTTCTAACGCTTGCTTAGCACTGTTAGACGCTTCTTTACGCTCAACGTCACCAACGATGCTTTTAACAAGAGACAGTGCTTTGTCGAACTGTGCAGACGCAGCTGAGGACATGTCTAGCTTATGTTTAGTAGACAGTAGCGTTTGAGTGCTTGATTCTTCTTGTGCTTTTAGTTCAGAAACCAGAGTTAATGCGCTTTCTGCCGTAATAGACTCATCACCAAGTAGCTGTTTAGTTTTCTCTAATGCTTGAACCGCTTGCTGGTATTGAAGCGCACGAGTCTGCTGAACATCCAACGCTTGTTGGTAGTCAGCAAGCTGAGTTTTCAGGCTATCCACTTCTTCTTCAGTTATGGTTGCCTGTTCTTCAGCAAGAAGTACTCGCTCTTGAGCTTCTTCAACCACCATCATCTGCTCTTCTAGGCGCTCATTAAGCTCTTCTAGATCTTCGCTGTAACGAGCAATTTTCTCTTGCTGACGAAGTGCTGTTTGAACCAATTGAAGATGATCCGAAGCCGCTTGGTAATCTTGCTCTAGCGCTGACTCTTGATCCACCAGCAGTTCGAGCTCTTCTTGAACGCGGTTCAACAAGTTGTTTTGATCAAGCAAGGTTTCGCGAGAACCAAACAGTTCACCACGGAACTTCATGGTTTGATCAAGCTTATTACGGCGATCATTCGCATGGCGCATGTAGTCAGCTGCCACGTAGTTCGTAGATTCAGTGATCAAGTGCTTGAACAGGTCACGATCCGACTGAGTCGTTTTGATCGCTTCTAGCGTCATGCGGTTTTCACGCAGTGCTGATTCCATATCTTGGAATGCTTTCTTCACACCGCCATTTTGCGGCAGAAGGTAATCACGCAGAGAACGTGTAATCGCACTTGAGATACCGCCGTAAAGTGATGCTTCAATCAAACGGTAGAACTTAGAACGGTCACTGCTATTACGCAGTTTCTTAGGAACAACACCGTACTCAAACATCTGTGAGTGGTAATCAACAATAGAAGAGAAAGCTTTAAAGTGCGCCCCTTCATATTGTGCTACCGCTGCTTTCACGTCGTTCAGTTGACACACACGAGCGTGGCTGTCTGAAACGTTCTGAATCAATACATCCGTTGGCTTCACATGGCTTGGAAGGCCTTGGATTACAAACGGTTTGATGTCGACCTTCTTATCACGACCCGCAACTTGCTGCAGTTTTACTGCAAACAATAGGCGTTGATTACGAGAGTTCACAACATCTAGCGCGGCATAACATGCACCCGGCTGAAGCTTACCGTAAAGGCCTTTATCGCGTGATGACTGTGAGCTACCCGCTTCCGTTGTGTTACGGAAATGCAGAAGGCTTTGGTCAGGAATAAGTGCAGTGATGAATGCCGCCATTGTGGTCGACTTACCCGCACCGTTACCGCCAGAAAGCGTTGTAACCAATCCATCGATATCAAAAGTACGTGCAAAGAAACCGTTCCAGTTGATCATGGTTAATGATTGATACTTACCTCTTTCAATCATGCTTCACCTTCTACTTTTGTTTGTTCGCCATCGCTTGACTCAAGGTCAAAGCCGGCTTGATCGTTAAAAATATCTTGTTGACCGTTTTCGTCTACGTCTAAATCTATTTCTGATACGGCTTCTGCTTGTTCTTCATTCAACAAGCTACCTTGGTTAGGCTCTTGAGTATGAACAACAGCTTCACCATCACGAATAAGTCGTAATTGCGCTTCTTTCATATCATCGCCAACACGAACATCCGCACCAAAACGGAACACCGCTTCGCTGATACGGAATTTACCTGTTTCACCAATCACGATCAGCATGCCGATACGACGTAAACGGCGTAAAGAAGTACGTACTTTTTCAAACAGCTTTTCTTTGTCTAAGTCAGAACCAGACGCACGGTTGGTTGCTAGCTTCATGAGTTTTTTCTCATCCGCTAACGACATCAGTTCATCAAACAACTCTTGATTGGTGAAGATGCCTTCATGAGCCAAACGCTCTGGGCTTAGGTATAAGAAACACAATACTTTGCCAACCAGCATGTCGAGCTCAGACAACACACTACGACCAATTAAAGACGTAGAACGCGGGCGCAGATAGAAGAAACCTTCAGGCGCTTTTACCAGTTCCGTATTGTAGCGTTGATAAAAATGCTGAAGCTCAACTTCAAAATCAGAAAGCAACGCATGGTTATCGAGGTCTTCTGTTGAAACATGCTTGCCTGAACGCAACATGCTATCTAGCGCAGGAAACAATGGGTTCGCTATCGCTTTTACCAGTTTCTCTGGCATGTAATCATCAGTACTTGTTAATGACATTTGCTTGTACCTTTGCACCGAAATCGTTGATTGCCTGCCAATCTGGCTGAATAGCCTGATAGTCAGACTCTGAGTAACCTAAGCGAACGGCTTGGTCGACAACAATTCTGGCTAAATCAAAATGGTGTGTGCGAGGGTGCGCTGCGAGGTAATCACGCAGCACAAGGCCAAGATCAATTGGCGCACCTTGCTGTTTGTGAGCTTTCAACATATCTCCGATTCGTTCTGAAAGTAGATCGTTCACTTGCTCAAATTCTTCGTATTCTACGTCGATTGGGGCTTGCCCCATCACTTCGTCATCACGGAGCACAAGTGCTTCATCGCGAAGATCCGTGAGTTTTTCTGCGTCTGCGTAGGTCAATAACCAAGGCGCATCAAAGTAGTCAGTGACTGACTGACGCAAGCGTTGGCTAAAGGCACGGTTTTTATCCATATCGATCGCGGTACGGATAAATTTATGCACGTGGCGATCGTAGCCAATCCACAAATCAATCGCTTGTTGGCCCCAACTGGTGATTCGGTCTAGCTTCATTTGCAAACCAAATAGGGTTTCGCCAACGAACTCGAGCTCATCCTCACCATAAACAATTTCTTGAATATCAAGAATCTGGGTTTGCAGTTCATCACCCGCCGCTTGCAAGGTGTCTTGCAACTCTTTTAGCGTGGCTGAGGTTTCTGATAGCAAAGACTCACAGTTGTTGATTGCTTCTCGCCAATCTTTATTTAACAGATCCGCAATTTGCTGCTTGACGGTTTGTTGCTGTTCATCCATAACCCGCTGGTTGAGATCGATCTGATCAAAAATTTCGCCAACAGAATACTTGAGCACGCCGTACACATTCCTTCTCCAATGTCCCGGAGTTCCACCTTTCTGGGCGGCTTCAATGGCTTTTGCCATCTCATCGGCAACCATAGAAAGCTGGAGAGACAGTTTTAATTTAGAAAACTGGCGGTGACGTAAGTAATAATCTGAGATACCAATCGCCAATGGCGATAAGCGATAAATGCTTGCACCATCTGTGATTTCGCTGGTAAAGCGGCTGATCAACTTCTGTTTAACCAACTCATTGATAGCGTTGTTGGCACGAAACGCAGACGCTTCGCCAGTATCTTCAAACAGTCGAGTGACAATAGTGAATGCATCGTGCAGTTCACCCTCGCCCAACTCTTCATCGAACCTTTCATTGCTTAATACGGCGATAGCAATCAAAAATGCTAAGCGCTCTGGTGGCAAGTTTAATGAAAAATCATGCTGCTTGACCCAGCCCACCAACTCATCAATTGGCTGCTCTTCGGCAGTTTGAGTCATTTCACTCATTGTGGTTCCTGTTACTGTTGTTCGTCATATCGAACGTATTAGATATGACGCCTATTTCTTTATGACGCGGCTTCTTACGATGGCATAGCGCATGTTGTGGCTTCTTTTACCACATTCACCGCTGTTATTGCGCAGGTTTTTGAGCCCAAACGTGAATATAACGGCCTAGCGACAGATATGGTTCTTGGCGACATAGCTGTTTCTCTAGTTCCAACACATCTTCAAATTGGTAATCACCCATGTACTCCATATTACCTATGTAGTCACTGAAAGAGCGAATGCCTGATTTACCACAGATATCTAGACCAGCGTCTTCTATCCATTGATAAACCTCTTCAGGCTTCAAGCCTTTTTGTGGTTGCAGCTTAAACCTTTTTCGATGTGGCATCCCATTCAATACATGAGGAATGTTGCCACAAATCACATTTTTCAGGACTAAACCATAGTGGTTGTAAAACATTATCGAGGCAATACCACCGGGTTTTACTTGTTCCAACAATAAATCAAGTGCCTGTTTGGGGTCTGCTAGCCATTCCATTACGGCATGAAACATCACAAAATCGACTTTCTCTTCGAGATGCTCTGCCACTTTTTGTACCGGAGAATGAATAAATCGATATTGCTCGAGCAAACCCGCTTCGCTGATACTTTCTTCTGCGAGCTTCAACATTTCAGAGGAGAGGTCGCACAGAGAAACGTTGTGGCCTAGTGTCGCAATTTTTTGTGACATCTGTGCAAGTCCACCGCCTGCATCAAGGACATGCAGCGGCGAAGCGGATTGATCAAACTTGCTCAAAGCTTGTTCTAAATCTTCCCATACGATGCACTGACGGATCTCTCCTTTGTCAGAGCCGTATATGTTTTTTGCAAATTTGTGGGCAATATCGTCGAAATTACGGTCTTCAGTCACGGCTACTTGAGTTATTATGTCCTATCGTGCCTGCTATTCTGTCACAGGAATTTCAGGAATAAAGAGGCGATGTCTCTTTTTATTACTAAGTGATGTTTTTTCGGACTATTCGGATATGTTTGAGCTGAAAAAAGTAGTGTCTTCGTTACTGATGCCACTGCCAGCAATGTTAATTCTCGCTTTTCTGGGTTTAGCCCTAGTGATGTTTACTGCAAAAAGGAAGACAGGTTGCCTAATTACCCTTTCAGCCCTCTGTGGTATTTTCCTAATCGCTTTCCAGCCTGTTTCTAGTCAACTTTTAATGCCAATGGAAAGGCAACACACCGCTTTTTTACCTATCGATGATACCGTCGATTACATTATGGTTCTTGGAAGTGGTCACGTTGTTGATGACCAAATCCCACCAACATCAGAACTTAGCCGCACCGGTCTGATGCGCTTAAGTGAAGGGATTCGTATCTTACGTCTTTACCCTGGAGCTAAACTCATTTTGTCTGGTTATGGCGCAGGCACTGAGGTGAGCAACGCCAAAATGATGGCTAAAGTAGCGCTAGCACTCGGCGTGGCAAAACCCGATATCATTCTGCTTGAAACTGCGAAAGATACGTGGGAAGAAGCTCGCCAAGCCGCTGCATTCGTTAAGAATAAGAAAATGGTGCTCGTGACATCAGCTAGCCATATGACTCGCGCACTTAATGAATTCAATGCCGCGGGCATGAAACCATTACCAGCTCCAACCAACTACCTTGCACAAGAAGGGATTGTTGAACCATGGAATAAGTATATGCCTAAGGCTATCTATCTCGAGCAGACTGAGCGCTATTGGCATGAGACGATGGGATTAGTTTGGCAAAGCTTGCGAGATTGGCTAGACACAAGTAATGACCCTGTCGAGAGCAGTACTCCGACGGTAAACAATTAAAAAGTTCAGTAACAAAAAAAACCGAGGCATCATTGATGTCTCGGTTTTTTACGTTCAAGTATCGTTACTGAAATCAGCTTTCCACGGGAAATTAGTCACCAGCAAACATGTAACCTTCACCGTGAACCGTCACAAAAATTTGTGGATTCTTAGGGTCAAACTCCATTTTTGCACGCATACGACGGATTAACACGTCGATAGTGCGGTCATTCGGCGCGTCTACTCGATGGCTGATCATATTCAAAATACGTTCACGGCTTAACACTTGGTTAGGGTAAGAAGAGAGTGCAACCAATAGTTCATATTCAGCTTTGGTCAATTTCACCGGCTCGCTGTTCTTGCTTAGCGCACGGCGAGGTATATCAAACGTCCATTCACCAAAACGAACCACAGATTCGTCTTCTGTTTGTTCTACCGCAACCGCTGCAGTTTTACGAGCAGCCGAAATACGCCACAAGAGGTTTTTAACTCGAACCAACAACTCGCGAAGTTCGAAGGGTTTAGTAACGTAATCGTCTGCGCCCATTTCAAGGCCAACGATCTTGTCAATGCTATCCGTGCGTCCAGTAACTAAAATTATTCCAATGTCTGATTGACTGCGTAATTCGCGAGTTAGCATCAATCCATCTTCGCCTGGCAAGTTGATGTCTAACATAATGAGGTCAACGTTATTTTCTTCTAACATTTTTCTCATTTGAGCCCCGCTTTCAGCTTCGCTCACTGTGTAACCTTCATTCTGGAAATATCCAACCAGTTTACTTCGGGTTACCACATCATCTTCTACGACTAATACGTGATAGCTCATCTACACCACTTTTCTTATTTAATAGTTTCAGTGACCATTCTATTCATAACTCGTAACAATTCTAGTACTACAGAAGATAAAAGCCAGAAACATGATTTTTTTTTGATACAAGACAATCTTAAACCTTGCTATTTGTCGCCCATCGCAATTCAATATAGGCATTACTACTAACGAGTAACTTTGCGTTTCGCAAATAACCTTGTTATTCAGCCTTGGTGTGCCTATACATAAATCACTCGACGATGCTAGGTATACACACACCACAAGACTAAATCAGGATCTAAGAAATGAAAGATACGAAAGCATTCAACGAACAACGAGCAGAAATATACTGGTGGCTATCAAGCTTGTTCGCTAAAGAGCTCACTCAAGAAGAACTCGATCACTACCACTCTCACTCTGTTGAAATTCGTTCTTTCCTAACTGGTTTAGGTGAAAATGAAACACTAAAGCCGGCGATTGATAGCTTAGTGGATGCGCTCAACCGTCTACAAACACGTGAAGATGCTCAATTAGAATTGTCTGCTGACTTCTGTGACTTATTCTTAAAGACTGATAAACATGGCGCACTTCCTTACGCTTCTATGTATATCGGCCAGACTGGCCTATTGAACGATAAGCCAGCAAAAGATATGGAAGAGATCATGGCTAAACACAACTTAGTGGTGAACCAAGACCTAAAAGAACCAGCTGACCATATCGCTATCGAACTCGATTTTCTAGGTAACCTAATCATTCGTTCAAACGAAACTGAGCTTGAAGAAGAACTAGAGAAATCCTTCATTGTTCAACAGCAATTTATCGAGCAACAACTTCTTACTTGGGTACCAAAGTTCAACGTTAAATGTCATGACATTGACACATTCGGTTTCTACGCATCAGTCTCATCCCTGCTATTGGCATTCTGTAAATTAGACACTCAATACCTAGCTGGCGAATAAGCTTTTTTTGACGACTCGATAAATAAATTCAATAGAATTGTGACCATTCACCCGGATTTCTGGGTGAATTTTATTGCGAGTAATTTCTAGTCAGTCTAAAATTGTGACCGCAAACGATAAAATATGAAACATTCACGAAATGCTACACTTATTGAAGTTCAGAGCATTTCGGTGTTAAGACAAGCCGCTCAATAGCGGTTTTTTGTTTTTTAGCACTTTAGTACCCAAAGAGCCCTACAAATTTAAGCTCTTAGTTAGGTAGCTTAACGGCTACTTCATTCCGTACTTTGGGAAAGTAGCTTCTAATAGGATAAAAACATGGCCACTATAAAAGATGTCGCACGCTTAGCCGGCGTATCAACAACAACCGTTTCTCACGTAATCAACAAAACTCGCTTTGTTGCTGAAGCGACTCAAGAAAAAGTAAACAAAGCCGTAGACGAACTGAACTATGCGCCAAGTGCCGTTGCTCGTAGTTTGAAGTGCAATACAACACGCACCATCGGTATGCTAGTGACTCAATCAACTAACCTATTTTTCTCTGAAGTTATCGATGGTGTTGAGAGCTACTGCTACCGTCAAGGTTACACTTTGATCTTGTGCAATACGGGCGGTATCTACGAAAAGCAACGTGACTACATTCGAATGCTTGCAGAGAAACGTGTAGATGGCATCTTAGTTATGTGTTCTGACCTGACTGAAGAACTAAGAGAGATGTTAGACCGTCACGCAGACATCCCTAAAGTTATCATGGACTGGGGCCCTGAAAGCTCTCAGGCTGATAAGATCATCGATAACTCTGAAGAAGGTGGCTACCTAGCAACCAAATACCTCATTGAGCGCGGTCACTCCAAGATTGCATGTTTAAGTGGCCACTTAGACAAAGCAGCGTGTGTTGAACGCATCTCAGGTTACAAGCGCGCACTCAATGAAGCGAAGATTACTGCCGATGAAAATATGATCATCGAAGGCAACTTTGAATGTGACACAGCTGTGATTGCTGCTGACCAAATCATTGAGATGGAAGAGCGCCCAACCGCAGTATTCTGTTTTAACGACACGATGGCATTAGGACTGATGAGCCGATTACAAGAAAAAGGTATTCGTATTCCTGAAGATATCTCAGTGATCGGTTACGACAACATAGAATTGGCTGAATACTTCTCTCCACCGTTAACGACGGTTCACCAACCTAAGCGCCGTGTTGGTAAAAATGCATTCGAAATACTACTAGAGCGTATAAAAGACAAAGACCACGAGAAACGCGTCTTCGAAATGCACCCTGAAATTGTTGAGCGAAGTACAGTTAAAACGTTAAATTAATTGATGTAATGAGTTTAGTTTAATCAAGCGCACCTTTAGGTGCGTTTTTTTCCTCAACAAACAAAGTGCACTTGCATGCATAATTCAAAGATCATTAATTGAAGCAACATCACATTTTGAAATAAGAAGTGTGAGCCTAATTCAACAAAAACTTTATTCTAATAACCCAGTCACGCACAGGGCAAACCACTTGAAAAAGTGGGACGCAAAGCTTCCGGCCTAAACCACTCGTTGGTATGGTAGCGGGGTTACCGATGGCAAAATGCAGTAACTACTAATACTTTAGTAATTTACAGCCTATTGACAATTTAATTGCAACATTTTGCTAATCTCTCGGACCTGCTTATTTGGTGGCGTAGTTCAAATACACCGAGATAAATAACATGGATAAACCGATACTAAAGGACTCAATGAAATTATTTGAGCCCCTAGGAAAAATTAAGTCACGCTCAATGTTTGGTGGATTCGGGCTTTTTGCTGATGACACTATGTTTGCCCTGGTTGTGAATGACCAGTTGCATATACGAGCTGACAAATGCACAACGCAACAATTCGAACAACAAGGATTTCAACCGTACGTCTACAAAAAACGTGGTTTTCCTGTCGTTACTAAATATTTCGCTTTACCTGAAGGCTTATGGCAAGACCAAGAGAAAATCTTGCAGCTTGCGACTACGTCTCTAGGTTTTGCTAAAGAAGAGAAAGCTGAACAATCTTCTGCTAAACCAACTCGACTCAAAGATCTGCCTAACCTTCGACTCGCCACCGAGCGGATGTTGAAAAAGGCAGGGATCGATTCTGTAGAACGTTTATATGAATCTGGCTCTGTAAACGCATTTAACGCCATCAAAGAATCGCACGCGTCTTCTGTCAGTATTGAACTGTTATGGGCCCTAGAAGGCGCGATCAATGGTACACATTGGTCTGTTATACCGCAGCAACGTCGTGAAGAGCTTATCAATCACGTCAATTAACATTGTCAGTGCAAACTATCTAGATAACTAAGCCGCATTTTTGCGGCTTTTTTTATATCTGGTGAAAGTTATTCTATGCTTTGCCTGTCTATCTATACTAGTGGTATACATTTAAAAACTAATGGTATGCATTGAAAATTTAGAGGAAGTATCAATGAGTAAAAAAATGATATTGGGTATTGTGTTGGTCATAACCATCGTCTTGTTAGGCGTCAATTTCGGCCAGTACTTGACGCTTGAAAATGCAAAAGCCCAGCAAGCTGTTTTGAATGACTACATCGAGAGCAATTTCATTGCCGCTGCCGCTATCTACTTTGTCGCGTATGTCATGATTACGGCTTTCTCAATTCCTGGCGCTGCCGTTGTTACGCTGTTAGGCGCTGCGCTGTTTGGGTTTTGGAACAGTTTACTGCTGGTGTCTTTCGCGAGCGCTATTGGTGCAACCCTCGCCTTCTTAAGTAGTCGTTACTTGTTACGTGACTGGATCCAAACCAAGTTTGGCGACAAGTTAGCCACCATCAATAAGGGCGTTGAAAAAGACGGTGCATTTTACTTATTCTCGCTACGTCTAATTCCTGTTTTCCCGTTTTTCCTTATCAATCTATTGATGGGTCTAACACCGATGTCGGTGAGTCGTTACTATATTACTAGCCAAATCGGTATGTTGCCGGGTACCGCCGTTTTCTTGAATGCCGGAACTCAACTCGCAGAAATTGATTCACTTTCGGGCATCGTGTCTCCCTCAGTACTGTTGTCATTTGCCTTACTGGGTGTATTCCCAATTATTGCTAAATGGTTAATGAACAAATTTCGCTCAGCACCTGTCGCTGAGTAACGTATATAGCTAAATAACTAAGTAACTAAGTAACTAAGTAGCTAAGTAGCTAAATAGCTAAATAGCTAAATAGCTAAATAACGCATGCAGCCAAATAAGGTTCTATTTCAATGAAAATCTTCAGTGCATCGAATCCGACAGAAGCTCATATCATCTGTGGATTGTTAGAAAGTGAGAATATTGCGTGTGAAGTCCGTGGTGAGGGTTTGTTTGGTTTAAAAGGTGAAATCCCATTTACCGAAGGTACAGACCCTTACGTATGGTTACATGAGCCAGAACTCGCTAGTAAAGCCCGCACGATCGTCAATGACTACCAAAAACAGCAAGATTCGATCATCTATGAAGAGTGGCGTTGTGGTGAGTGTCATGAAATCAATGAAGCACAATTCGGGTCTTGTTGGCAGTGCGGCGCTGCTTCGCCTGAATAGCAAAGTTTCAGTTATTACAGACACGATTCGGTCAAATACCTCCTCCAAATAAAAACGGGAAGCTA